>NZ_JBSGYY010000038.1:0-91799 GCF_053610705.1 Streptomyces sp. NPDC054872
GCCGGGCCCCGCCGCTCTTCCATGGCTGTCGCTAGAACGTGCCGAGCTTGATGATCGCGAGCAGCGCGAGCAGCTGGATCGACGCCGCGCCGAGCGCCTTCGGCCACGGCAGGTCGTGCGACTTGCTCACCATCGTGGTCAGCAGCGCGCCCGCGGCGACCCAGGTCACCCAGCCGAGCAGCTGGACGAAGGGCTGGCCGCCGCCGAGGAACATCGCGACGACCACGCGGGGCGCGTCCGTGATGGACATGATCAGCATGGAGAGGCCGACCGTCGGCTGCCACGCGCCGTCGCCGCCGAGCTGGCGGGCGAGGGTGTGCGTGACCACGCCCAGGATGAAGGCACTGATCGTGATCGCGACGGCCGTCGTCAGGACGTACGGGACGGCCGTGGAGAGCGTGGCGCTGATGGCGTCCTCGCGGGCGCCGTCGAAGCCGAAGATCGCGAGCAGGCCGTAGAGGAACGTCACGATGACGGCCGGGGCCCACATCGCGTAGTCCCGCATCTGGAGGAAGGTCGGGCCCGGGCGCAGCACGATGCCGCGCAGCAGGTCCTTCCAGTGCAGGCGCGGGCCCACCGGCGCGGGAGCCTGGCCCGCGCGATAGGTGTCGCCCTGGTTGTACGGGTCCTCGCCCACGGAGAAGGCCTGGGTGTGACCGGGGTTGTTGGCGGCGTACGGATCGAAGCCGCCCTGACCGCCCTGCCCCGGCTGCCCGCCGAAGTACTCCGGCTCCCCGTGGTTGCCGTGGTTGCCGCCCGCCTGCGGCCATTGCTGTCCGCCGTATCCGCCCTGGCCGCGGCCGCCCTGGGGCTGTCCGCCCTGGGGCCGGCCGTACGGCGGCTGCTGCCCGCCGTACTGCTGCGAGGACGGCTGAGGGTAGCCGTACGGGGGCTGCTGGCCCTGGGGGGCCTGCTGCCCGTACGGCTCCTGCCGCGGTCGTTGTTGGGGTCGCGCTTGCGGGGTGCGGTTGTCCCGGCCGCGTCCGATCCTGAATCCAGCCACGAATCGAACGTACCTGGTCTGGAGGGCCCGGGTCGTCCCTCCTCGGGAGGAGAGAGGCTTTGCCGCTGACCTGTGACAACCCCTAGGGGGACCCTGAGGGGTTTGCCCCAGGGTCCTGGTGCTGCTGAGGCCCGTCAGCGGCCGAGCACCGCCCCGTACGCGTACGGGTCCAACGAGGCGGGAAGGCCGAGGGAGTTCGGGGTGACGACCGAGCCGCCCGCCTTGGCGCCGGGCAGATCCCAGACGCCGCCCGCGGCGGAGTTCTCGCCGGGTGCGGCTACGGACAGGTCGGGGACGCCGTCGCCGTTGTGGTCACCGAAGGCGAGCGCCGCCCCGAAGCGGTCGCCGGCCTGGGCGACGCCCAGGATGTCGGGGGAGTTCTGCTGGTACGCGACCGTGCCCGGGTTCGCCGCGCCCGCCGGGTCGAGCAGGCCCATCTCGCCGCCCTTCAGGACGGTGACGCTGCCCGCCTTCGCCGCGCTGCCGATGGCCTCGCCGGGGGCGCCCGCGATCAGGTCGTCGTGGCCGTCGGCGTCGATGTCGGCCACGGCAAGGGCGTCACCGAAGCCGTCGCCGGTCTCGGCGACGCCGGGCATGCCCGCGGTGTCCTGGTTGAACGTCTGCTGCTCCCAGCCGAAGCTGCCGTTGGCGTCGCCGAAGCGGATGTGGATGCCGCCGCCCTTGGCGAGCTTCTCGGGGCCGCACGGGTCGTCGATGTTCTCGTCGGCGATCTCGCGGCAGTTGCCGACGGCGAGGTCGTCGAAGCCGTCGCCGTTGAAGTCACCGGCCGCGAGGGCGTTCGCGGCTCCGTTGGAGTTGTTCCAGAAGTTGGCCATGGCTCCCTCGTCCTTGTTCCAGCCGTAGAGGCGGAGGTGGGACTGGGTGTAGGGCTGGTTCTGCGTGTAGTAGCCGAGGGCGAGGTCGGGGCGCCCGTCGTTGTTGAAGTCGCCGGTGGTCATGACGGGGGCGCGGCCGCCCATGCGGTCGGCCATGAACGGCTGGGTGTCGGCGGCGAGCGGGTTGAAGTTGGCGACGACCTGGTCCTTGCCGCCGATGGCGAGGTCGACGTCCGTGTCACCGGTGAAGTCGGCGGCGGCGAGGGCGTTTCCGTACACGTCACCGGACTTCGCGCCGCGGCCCGCCGTGTTGGCCAGGGCGAAGCCGTCGCCGGTGCCGTACAGGACGGTGACGGAACCGGCATCGGTCTTGGCGTCGATGTCCTCACCGGGAGCACCGATGACGAGGTCGGCGTACTTGTCGTCATCGACATGCGCGGCGACGACGGACCCGCCGAACCGGTCACCGGCCTCCGGGGTGCCGGGCACCTCGACGGTGGCCTGGGTGATCCGCCGCACGCCGTGCGGCCCGGGCCCGTACTCCCCACCGAACACCACACTGACGTACCCCGCCTTGGCCTTGCCACCGACACTGCCGCTGGGCACCCCGACGAAGAGATCGTCGTAACCGTCACCGTTGAAGTCGGCGGTGAGGGGTGCGGGTGCGGGGGCGGCGACGGCGGGGGCCGCGAGGGGGAGGGCTAGGCCGGTGGCGGCGAGGGCTGTGGTCGCGGCGAGGGCGAGGGTGCGTGTGCGCACGGGATCTCCAACTTGTCGGTGAACGCGGGGTGGTGACCGGTGCCGGTACACATGGGACACGCGGAGCGAGGAGAAGGTTGCGGAAGGGCTCCGGAGGCATGGGCCGGGCCCGCACGGAGGGGTGCGGGCCCGGTGTTCAAAGGGGGGGGGACGGGCGGGGTCAGTCCGCGAAGTTGGTGCCGAGGCGCGGTGTGCCCGTGGCGGAGATGCCGACCGTGGACGTGTAGACGCCGGTCGTGCCCGCGAGGGTGCCGTCGGGGAGGGCGTCCAGGACGTAGAACGCGCCGTTGGAGCCGTTCTCGCCCGACGCGCCGACGGAGACGTCGCCCCGGCCGTCCGCGTTCAGGTCGTCGATGTGGACGTCGGACCCGAAGAAGTCGTTCTTCTCGTTGGAGTTGGGGACGCCCGGGGAGTTCTGGCTGTAGAGCACCGAGCCCGCCGTGGAGAGGCCGGAGCCGTCCGCCGCGCCGTAGATGACGGTGATGGAGCCCGCGTCGCTGACGCCCTCCAGGTCCTCGCCGGGAGTGCTCGCGACCAGGTCGAGGTGACCGTCGCCGTTGACGTCGCCGAGGTCGAGCTCCGCGCCGAAGGAGTCGCCGTTCTCGCTGCCGCCCGGGATGCCCGCCGTGTCCTGGGTGATGGCCTGGCTGTCGCCGTACGGGCCGTTCGCGTTGCCCTTGACGACGTACACCGTGCCGCCCTTGTTGGCGCCGGCGATGCCCTCGTCCCAGGTCAGGCCGATGATGACGTCGCCGTAGCCGTCGCCGTCCGTGTCGCCCACGTCGGTGATGTAGCCGGCGGGCAGGCGCTGGACGCCGTTGGTGGTGACGCCGTTCGCGCTGCCGGGCAGCCAGAGGTTGGCGTTGTAGTCGTCGGCGGTGGAGAAGCCGTCGACGAGCAGGTCGTCCTTGCCGTCGCCGTTGACGTCCCCGGAGTGCAGGTTGAAGGCGCCCGCCCCCTCGCCGCTGTGGATGGGCGGGAGCACGGTGTAGCGGCCGCCGGTGGCGCCGGAGCGCTTGATGCCGCCGTCGAAGATGTCGAGGGTGGCCGCGCCCGACGCGGCCCCGACGGCGAGGTCGTCCTTGCCGTCGCCGTCGAAGTCACCCGCCTGGAGGGGGCCGCCGAACCTGTCGTGCTTCGTGGGGCGCGGGTCCGCGATCGTGGAGCCGCCGGAGAGGCCGCTCGGGGAGCCCCACAGGACCTGGACCGTGCCGCCGTCGACGTCGCTGCCGACGTCCTCGCCGATGGCGCCGACGGCGAGGTCGTCGTAGCCGTCGCTGTCGAAGTCTCCGTACGCGGTGTCGGCGCCGAAGAAGTCGCCCTTCTCGGCGGTGCCGGGCACGCCCGCGCTGTTCTGGCTGTAGGTGACGTGGCGCTGCTCGGCGCCGCCGTACGTGACGACGACCTGGCCCGCCTTGTCCTTGCCGCCCACGTTGGCGTGCGGCGCGGAGGTGGCGAGGTCGGCGGCGCCGTCGCCGTTGAAGTCGGCGTCGTCCGGCTGGGTGGCCGCGGCGGGCGCGGCGGTCGCCGTCGTGGCCGTGAGAGTGAGGAGTCCGCCCGTCAGCGCGGCGGCCGTGGCCGTGGCTGCCGCGAGGCGGCCGCGTCTGGATCGGGGGAGCGGGGAAGTGCGCTTGTGCTTGGCCATTCCGTTGGTCTCCTGCTGCATGCGGGGATGTCTGGATGACATCCGCAGTCGATGGGGTGCCGGTGGGGCGTGTTTGCCGGGCCTTGGCCCTGGCGTCACGCCTTGTTGGCGAACGGGAGACTCATGGAGGGGGGCAAGGGTTGTATGGGGGAGGGAAGTTGGGGGAGACAGCGGCGGGTGGTGGAGGGGTGATGGGCGGGTGTTGGGGGGTATGTGACGGTTCGGTCTTGCTTGTCCACACGCCCCCCACCCCCGCGAAGTCGGGTCCGGCGTCAGCGCAGGGTCTCGCCGAAGCTGCCGGCACCGAGGCCGAAGTCCGTGCCGTTGAAGGAGGCCGCGTACGACGAGGTCAGGCCCGTCGTCGTGCCGCGCAGGACCCACACGGCGCCGACGTCCACCTTCGCGCCGATGTCCTCGCCGATCGCGCCGGTGGCCAGGTCCGCCTTGCCGTTCCCGTTGATGTCCTTGAGGCGTACGGACGCACCGAAGCTGTCGCCCGCCTCGGCGACGCCGGGCACGCCCGCGGTCTCCTGGTGCCAGGCCTTGCCCGAGGTGAACTTGCCCGCGGTGGACTTGAGGAGCGTCACGCTGCCGGTGCCGCCCACCGTGCCGACCTGCTCGCCGGGCGCCCCCACCGCGAGGTCCGCGAGGCCGTCGCCCGTGACGTCACCCGCGGCCACGGACCAGCCGAAGCCGTCGTACGCCTCGTCGGCGCCGGGGATGCCCGCGTCGGACTGGTCGTACGTCACCGGGGCGCCGAACTTGCCGTCGCCGCCGAACCGGACGGTGACCGAACCGCCCTTGGTGGCACCGTGGTTGCCGGTGACCAGGTCGGCGTAGCCGTCGCCGTTGACATCACCGGTGGTGGCGGCGTCGCGGGTGGCCGCCGGGTCGGCGCCCTCGCCGAGGATCTCCGCCTGGTAGCCGTAGTCGCCGGCGCCGCCGTTCATGTGCGCGGTCCAGGCGCCGCCGTCCGCGCGCTCCCCGTACAGGACGAGGCCGATGCCGTCCTTGCGCTTGAAGTTGCCCGAGACCATGCCGTCCAGGTGGGCGCCCTCGGGGATGAAGTCGACCTCGAGGCCGTACGCGGTCCCCTGCGCACCGGAGTAGTACCACCAGTTGTCGCCGCTGATCACGGCCAGCTGGGGCGCGCCGTCGTCGTCGAAGTCGGACCAGGTGGTGGCCTCGCCGAAGCGGCCGGCGGTGTCCTCGGGGGCGTTGATGACATGGCCGCCGGAGGTGAAGGCGTTCTTGCCGCCCTTGATGACCGTGACGGAGCCGGAGGGCTTGCCCTCGACCTGCTCGCCGGGGGAGCCCACGATCAGGTCGGCGTAGCCGTCGCCGTTCGTGTCGCCGCTGGTGATGTTCTCGCCGAACTCGTCCTCGTCCTCCATGACTCCGGGCACGCCCGGCGTGTCCTGGGTGACGGTGACGGAGCGGCCACCGGAGACTCCGGAGGCCGAACCGAACGTCACGGTCACGGAGTTGGAGCGGGTCGTCCCGACGGCCAGGTCGCGGTAGCCGTCGCCGTTGTAGTCGTCCTTGAGTGTCGAGGCGGCGCTCGCCGTGCCCGCGAGGGGCAGCGTCAGGCCCGTGGCGGCGAGGGCCGCGACGCTCGCGGCGATGGCCAGATTACGTACGCGCACGTGGGGCTCCCGGGAGTGGAGGACTGAGAGGGCTGCTTCCCGGGATGTGACATGCGGGGCGTACGAATGGTTGTGCGACGGGAGCGGTCAGGTGTCCGACGGGTGAACGCCGGAGCCGTCAGGCGCCGTTGCCGGGCGTGAGGAACTCCGGGGCCCTCAGGCGCCGTTGCCCGACGTGAGGAACCCCGGAGCCGTCAAGCGCCCTTCCCCGCCGTGAGGAACTCCGCACTGGAGAAGGTCAGCCGGGGCTTGCGGGAGACCAGGTCGGTCTTGATGCCCGGATAGACCCCGATGGTGTCCTCGCCGTCCCCCCGGTACGTCCGCAGGACCAGGTCGGCCCGCTCGTCCCCGTCGAAGTCCGCGACGGCGAGCACCTGCGTGGTGCCCTTGGCCGAAGGGACCACGAGCGCCGAGGCGTTGCTGTCGAGCGGCCCGGTGCGTCCACGGAACACCCGCACCTCGCCCGTGCCGCCGCCGTCCCCGCTGCTCCCGCCGCTCAGGATGAGCTCGCTCAGGCCGTCTCCGTCGAGGTCACCCGTGTCCACGGCGACGTTCTTGGACTCCATGGCGGCGCGCGCGGTGCCGGGCACGTCGTAGCGCAGGGCGACGCCGTTCGGGCCCGCGACGGCCGCGTCCGTGCCCTTGCCCCTGCCGAAGCGCCCGAACGCGGTGTCCGTGCCCGCGGGGAAGAGCACCCCGGTCTCGACGGGACCCCTCGGGCCGCCCAGGACGAGGGCTCCGGCGGCGGCGCCGGACGCGTTCGCCGCCTTGCGGACGAGGACGTCGTCGTAGCCGTCCCGGTCGACGTCCGTCGCCCTGCCGGTCACGAGGTCGTTGCCGGGCGCGGCCAGGGGTTTGCCCGCGGCGCGCGGGGCGCCGGAGCGCTTGAAGGGGCCGCGCAGGAAGGTGAGGCGGGCGCCGCTCGCGTGCAGGACGAGGTCGCTCGCGCCGTCCCCGTCGAAGTCACCGCACACCGGCTGGTCGGACCAGTCGTTGCCGATGCGGGCCTGCGCGGGCACCTTGACCTTCACGGCCTTGCCCTTGAGGCCCTGGGGCGAGCCGAAGAGGATCTGCAGCGGCACGGGCGGCCGGCCGATGCCGTCGTAGGGCGGGTCGGTGGAGACCAGCAGGTCGGTGAACCCGTCCTTGTCGAGGTCGCAGGAGGCCTCCGACTCGAAGGCGGCGGGCAGCTCGCCCTTGGTCCGCGCGCCGTTCTTGCGCGCGCTCAGCAACTGCCGTGCCCCGGGCCGCAGTCCGCTCTTCGACCCGTAGACGACACCGATGCCCGCGTCGTCGCCGTGGCCGCTGTGCACCAGGTCGTCGAGTACGAGATCGGGGGAGCCGTCACCGTTGAAGTCGTCGTCGACCTTGCTGCCCTTGCCGGCCGGTACGGGCAGCTGCGCCGCGCCCTTGCCCGCCATGCTGACGGGCTTGTGCCGGGCGTCGGGCTTCGCCGCGTCGTCGTTGCCCCCGCACCCGGCGAGCAGCAGCGCGCAACTAACGACGGCTGCCGTGCCCATGACACCACCGCGCCTCGCGACACTCTGCCGTCTGACACCACGTATCCCGGCACTCCGCATGCCCACCACCCGCCCCGACCGCCCCAACCGACAACAACCAGCACATGATGCCCCCCTTCCGCGGGACGCGAAAGGCCGGTCCCGCCCAAGGGCGGAACCGGCCTCACGTACGCCAGGAGCCGTTACTTCACCGGCTCGGGCTCCGGCTCGTCCGCGGTCTCGGCCTCACCGGCGGGGTCCACCGGGGTCTTCACGGAGTCGAGCAGCAACTGCGCGACGTCCACGACCTGGAGGGACTCCTGGGCCTTGCCGTCGTTCTTCTTGCCGTTGACGGAGTCGGTGAGCATCACCAGGCAGAACGGGCAGGCCGTCGACACGATGTCGGGGTTGAGGCTGAGCGCCTCGTCGACCCGCTCCGTGTTGATGCGCTTGCCGATCCGCTCCTCCATCCACATCCGCGCGCCACCGGCGCCGCAGCAGAAGCCGCGCTCCTTGTGGCGGTGCATCTCCTGCTGGCGCAGGCCGGGGACGGCGGACATGATCTCGCGCGGCGGCGTGTAGATCTTGTTGTGCCGGCCCAGGTAGCACGGGTCGTGGTAGGTGATGAGGCCCTCGACGGGCGTCACCGGGATCAGCTTGCCCTCGTCGATGAGGTGCTGGAGCAGCTGCGTGTGGTGGATGACCTCGTAGTCGCCGCCCAGCTGCGGGTACTCGTTGCCGAGCGTGTTGAGGCAGTGCGGGCAGGTCGCGACGATCTTCTTCGCCGTCTTCGGCTTGGCCGACTCCGGCGTGACCTTGCCGTCGTCGTCGAGCTCCTCGCCGAACGCCATGTTCAGCGCCATGACGTTCTCCTGGCCGAGCTGCTGGAACAGCGGCTCGTTGCCCAGGCGGCGGGCGGAGTCACCGGTGCACTTCTCGTCGCCGCCCATGATCGCGAACTTGACGCCCGCCATGTGCAGCAGCTCCGCGAAGGCCTTGGTGGTCTTCTTCGCCCGGTCCTCGAGGGAGCCCGCGCAGCCGACCCAGTAGAGGTACTCGACCTCGGTGAGGTCCTCGATGTCCTTGCCGACGACCGGCACCTCGAAGTCGAGCTCCTTGAGCCACTCCAGGCGCTGCTTCTTGGCCAGGCCCCAGGGGTTGCCCTTCTTCTCCAGGTTCTTGAGCATCGTCCCGGCCTCGGACGGGAACGCGCTCTCGATCATCACCTGGTAGCGGCGCATGTCGACGATGTGGTCGATGTGCTCGATGTCCACCGGGCACTGCTCGACGCAGGCGCCGCAGCTGGTGCAGGACCACAGGACGTCGGGGTCGATGACGCCGTTCTCCTCGGCGGTGCCGATGAGGGGGCGCTCGGCCTCGGCGATCGCGGCCGCGGGCACGTCCTTGAGCTGCTCCTCCGTCGCCTTCTCGTTGCCCTCCATGTCCTTGCCGCCGCCCGCGAGCAGGTACGGGGCCTTGGCGTGCGCGTGGTCGCGCAGGGACATGATCAGGAGCTTCGGGGAGAGCGGCTTGCCGGTGTTCCAGGCGGGGCACTGCGACTGGCAGCGCCCGCACTCCGTACACGTCGAGAAGTCGAGCAGGCCCTTCCAGGAGAACTGCTCGACCTGGCTGACGCCGAAGACGGCGTCCTCCGCCGGGTCCTCCCAGTCGATCGGCTTGCCGCCGGACGTCATGGGCTGCAGCTCGCCGAGCGTCGTGGAGCCGTCCGCGTCGCGCTTGAACCAGATGTTCGGGAAGGCGAGGAAGCGGTGCCAGGCGACGCCCATGTTCGTGTTGAGCGCGACGGTGATCATCCAGATGAAGGATGTCGCGATCTTCACCATGGCGAAGAAGTACGTGAGGTTCTGCAGCGTGGAGAGATCCATGCCGCCGAACCAGGAGACGAACGGGTACGAGATGAAGAACGACGCCTCGTAGCTGTCCACGTGGTGCTGGGCACCCTCGAGGGCGTGCAGCGTGAAGATGCAGACGCCGACGATGAGGATGACGGCCTCGACGAAGTACGCCTGGCCCTTCTTGGAGCCCGCGAACCGGGACTTGCGGCCCGGCTTGTCGGGGTTGCTCAGCTGCCGGATGACGATCAGCGTCAGGATGCCGACGATCGTCATCGTGCCGATGAACTCGACGAACATGTTGTACGGCGCCCACTCACCGATGATCGGCAGCATCCAGTCGGCCTTGAAGAGCTGGCCGATGGCGTTGACGATGGTGAGGAGCAGCGAGAAGAAGCCCACCGCCACGAACCAGTGCGCGACGCCGACGACGCCCCACCGGTTCATGCGGGTGTGGCCGAGGAACTCCCTGGCCACGGTGACGGTGCGCTGCACGGGCTGATCGGTGCGGGTACCTGCCGGGACGGACTGTCCGAGCCGCATGTACTGGTAGATCTGCACGATGGCACGGCCGAACAGCGCGACGCCGACCGCGATTAGGACCAGCGACACGATGATCGCGGCGAGTTGCATTTGGGGGCTCCTCGGGCCTGCGAGGCGAACTATTACTAAGCGGTAACTTATGCAGTCCGTCTGAGACTACCCACTTACTCAGCCGCACTGTAGCCAGCGAGGCGGTGATCTGCGTCGCTCAGGCAACCCTTGCCGCGCATGGCGCCCCAAAGGGGCGCGGGGAACTGCGCGATCAGTCGAGACGGACCCGCACTCGAGAGCCGGCCTCGCAGGTGAAGCCCCTACTTGCGCGTAAGCCCGGGATAAGAGTTGAGCCCCCTAGACTCACTTCTGTTGACGCCAGCGCAGCGACCATGCATCCTTGAGTCAGATCCACTCAAGAGTTACATCTGGAGGAACCGAAATGGCACGTGCGGTCGGCATCGACCTGGGCACGACTAACTCTGTCGTCAGCGTTCTTGAAGGCGGCGAGCCCACCGTCATCACCAACGCCGAGGGCGCCAGGACCACGCCGTCCGTCGTCGCCTTCGCGAAGAACGGCGAGGTGCTGGTCGGCGAGGTTGCGAAGCGCCAGGCAGTCACGAACGTCGACAGGACCATCCGCTCGGTCAAGCGCCACATGGGCACTGACTGGAAGGTGGACATCGACGACAAGGGGTTCAACCCCCAGCAGATCTCGGCGTTCATCCTGCAGAAGCTGAAGCGCGACGCGGAGTCCTACCTGGGCGAGAAGGTGGCCGACGCGGTCATCACCGTCCCGGCGTACTTCAACGACTCGGAGCGCCAGGCGACGAAGGAGGCCGGCGAGATCGCGGGCCTGAACGTCCTGCGCATCGTCAACGAGCCGACGGCCGCCGCTCTCGCGTACGGCCTCGACAAGGACGACCAGACGATCCTCGTCTTCGACCTCGGTGGCGGCACCTTCGACGTGTCCCTCCTGGAGATCGGCGACGGCGTCGTCGAGGTGAAGGCCACGAACGGCGACAACCACCTCGGTGGTGACGACTGGGACCAGCGCGTCGTCGACTACCTGGTCAAGCAGTTCAACAACGGCCACGGCGTGGACCTCTCCAAGGACAAGATGGCGCTCCAGCGCCTGCGCGAGGCGGCCGAGAAGGCCAAGATCGAGCTGTCCTCCTCCACGGAGACCACGATCAACCTGCCCTACATCACGGCGTCCGCCGAGGGCCCGCTGCACCTGGACGAGAAGCTCACGCGCGCCCAGTTCCAGCAGCTCACGTCCGACCTCCTGGAGCGCTGCAAGACGCCGTTCCACAACGTCATCAAGGACGCGGGCATCCAGCTCTCCGAGATCGACCACGTCGTTCTCGTCGGTGGCTCGACCCGTATGCCCGCCGTCGCGGAGCTCGTCAAGGAGCTGACCGGCGGCCAGGACGCCAACAAGGGCGTGAACCCGGACGAGGTCGTCGCCATCGGTGCCGCCCTCCAGGCCGGTGTCCTCAAGGGCGAGGTCAAGGACGTCCTGCTCCTCGACGTCACCCCGCTGTCCCTCGGTATCGAGACCAAGGGCGGCATCATGACGAAGCTCATCGAGCGCAACACGACCATCCCGACGAAGCGCTCCGAGATCTTCACGACGGCCGAGGACAACCAGCCGTCCGTCCAGATCCAGGTCTACCAGGGCGAGCGCGAGATCGCGGCGTACAACAAGAAGCTCGGGATGTTCGAGCTCACGGGCCTGCCGCCGGCCCCGCGCGGTGTCCCGCAGATCGAGGTCGCCTTCGACATCGACGCCAACGGCATCATGCACGTGACGGCCAAGGACCTCGGCACCGGCAAGGAGCAGAAGATGACCGTCACCGGCGGCTCCTCGCTGCCGAAGGACGAGGTCGACCGCATGCGCCAGGAGGCCGAGCAGTACGCGGACGAGGACCACAAGCGCCGCGAGGCCGCCGAGTCCCGCAACCAGGGCGAGCAGCTCGTCTACCAGACGGAGAAGTTCCTCAACGACAACGCGGACAAGGTTCCCGGTGACGTGAAGACCGAGGTCGAGTCCGCCGTCGAAGAGCTGAAGGAAAAGCTCAAGGGCGAGGACACCGCGGAGATCCGCACGGCCACCGAGAAGGTCGCGGCCGTCTCGCAGAAGCTCGGCCAGGCCATGTACGCGGACGCGCAGGCCGCCGGCGGTGAGGGCGCTGCCCCGGGTGCCGAGGGCGCCGAGTCCCCGAACATGTCCAAGGACGACGACGTGGTCGACGCCGAGATCGTCGACGACGAGAAGCCCGGTGACTCGAAGGGCGGCGCCGCATGACCGAGGAGACTCCGGGCTTCGGCGACAACGCCGAGAAGCCTGACGTCCCCTCCGGCGCCACCCCTGATGACGCGGCGCCGCAGGCCGCCGAGCCCTCCGTCGAGGAGGGCACGGCGGCCCCGGCCGGGGACGCAAGCAAGGCATCCGCCCAGTCGGCTCAGTCCGGTCAGTCTGCCCCGTCCGCTCAGGACGTCGGTCTGATCGCGCAGCTGGACCAGGTGCGTACGGCGCTCGGCGAGCGCACGGCGGACCTCCAGCGGCTGCAGGCCGAGTATCAGAACTACCGCCGCCGGGTGGAGCGGGACAAGGTCACGGTCAAGGAGATCGCCGCGGCGAACCTCCTGTCCGAGCTCCTGCCGACCCTCGACGACGTCGGCCGCGCCCGTGAACACGGCGAGCTGGTCGGCGGCTTCAAGTCGGTCGCGGAAGCGCTGGAGACGGTCGTCGCCAAGATGGGCCTCCAGCAGTTCGGCAAGGAGGGCGAGCCCTTCGACCCGACGATCCACGAGGCCCTGATGCACTCGTACGCACCGGACGTCACCGAGACGACCTGCGTCGCGATCCTGCAGCCGGGGTACCGCATCGGTGAGCGCACCATCCGCCCCGCGCGGGTGGCCGTGGCCGAGCCGCAGCCGGGCGCGCAGACGGTCAAGGGTGATTCCGAGACCGCCGCATCCACGGACTCCGCCGACAAGGCGGAGGACAAGGAGACCGGTGGCGGCCCGGACGAGGGCTGACACATCGGAGTTGTTGTGAAGCGAGAGGAGGGACGTCGGGGATGAGCACCAAGGACTTCATCGAGAAGGACTACTACAAGGTCCTCGGCGTCCCCAAGGACGCCACCGAAGCCGAGATCAAGAAGGCGTACCGGAAGCTCGCACGCGAGAACCACCCGGACGCCAACAAGGGCAACACCAAGGCGGAAGAGCGCTTCAAGGAGATCTCCGAGGCGAATGACGTCCTCGGCGACCCCAAGAAGCGCAAGGAGTACGACGAAGCGCGTGCTCTCTTCGGCAACGGCGGCTTCAGGGCCGGCCCCGGAGGCGCGGGCGGCGGCGGTTCGTTCAACTTCGACCTGGGCGACCTCTTCGGAGGCGGCGCCCCGGGCGGAGGAGCGGGCGGTGCCGGTGCCGGCGGCGGCTTCGGGGGCGGTCTGGGTGACGTCTTCGGGGGCCTGTTCAACCGAGGCGGCACGGGCGCGGGCGGCGCGGGCACGCGTACGCAGCCCCGGCGCGGCCAGGACATCGAGTCCGAGGTCACGCTGAGTTTCACGGAGGCGGTGGACGGGGCCACGGTCCCGCTCCGGATGTCCTCCCAGGCGCCCTGCAAGGCCTGTTCCGGCACCGGCGACAAGAACGGCACACCGCGCGTGTGCCCGACCTGCGTCGGCACGGGCCAGGTCACGCGGGGCGGCGGCGGCGGATTCTCCCTCACCGACCCCTGCGTGGACTGCAAGGGCCGCGGGCTCATCGCCCAGGACGCCTGCGAGGTCTGCAAGGGCTCGGGCCGGGCGAAGTCGTCACGCACGATGCAGGTCCGCATTCCCGCGGGAGTGTCGGACGGCCAGCGCATCCGCCTACGAGGCAAGGGCGGTCCCGGTGAACGGGGCGGCCCGGCGGGCGATCTGTACGTCGTCGTGCACGTCGACACCCACCCGGTCTTCGGCCGCAAGGGCGACAACCTGACGGTGACGGTGCCGGTGACGTTCGCCGAGGCGGCACTGGGCGGCGAGGTGAAGGTCCCCACTTTGGGCGGCCCGCCGGTCACCCTGAAGCTGCCACCGGGCACCCCCAACGGTCGTACGATGCGGGCGCGGGGCAAGGGCGCGGTGCGCAAGGACGGTTCAAGGGGCGACCTGCTGGTGACGGTGGAGGTATCGGTACCGACGTCGTTGAGCGACCAGGCGAAGGAAGCCCTGGAGACGTACCGCGAGGCGACTGCGGACGACGATCCGCGGGCAGAACTGTTCCAGGCCGCGAAGGGAGCATGAGATGGACGGCCGCCGTCGACAGTCCAATTTTGGGCGGGCGTACCAACTGACCGACGAGACGCCGGTCTACGTCATCTCGGTGGCCGCCCAGCTTTCGGGCCTCCACCCGCAGACCCTGCGGCAGTACGACCGCCTCGGCCTGGTCTCCCCGGACCGCACGGCGGGCCGCGGCCGCCGCTACTCGGCCCGCGACATCGAACTGCTGCGCACGGTGCAGCAGTTGTCGCAGGAAGAGGGCATCAACCTCGCCGGCATCAAGCGCATCATCGAGCTGGAGAACCAGGTCGCTGCGCTGCAGGCGAGAGTGGTGGAGCTGTCCAGCGCCGTCGAGGGCGCGGCTGCCGCGATGCAGCAGCGCGAGGCGGCGGTCCACGCGTCGTACCGCCGCGACCTGGTCCCGTACCAGGACGTGCAGCAGGCGAGCGCGCTGGTGGTGTGGCGTCCCAAGCGGACGACGGAACAGTAGATTTCGTACGCTCTTGTAGGGGCCGGGAGGTGGCAACCTCCCGGCCCCTACGTGTCTGTCGGAGGAAGTGGGGGCGGGGCGATGGCCATGGTGGGCCTGTTCTGGATCGCCGAGGGCGATGTATACGTGGGCGCGAAGCCGTCGGGCCTCGCGGCGGGGGTGCGGCTGACGCCGGAGGGCATCGTGGCTCTCGGCGACAGACAGTCGGCGTTCTACCCCTGGGACGAGGTGCGTGCCCTGACGGTCGAGGACGCCCCCGTGAGGTCGCTGAGGAGGCAGGTGGGCGCCTTGGTGGACGCGGCCATGACGGCGGGCCTCGGCGGCTTGCACGAAGCCCCGGCGATGACGGTACGGCTCGTCGCGGGCGCGGAGGCCGAGGAGACGGAACTGACGGCGTACGTGGCCGCGGCGACGGGCTACTCCCAGTCGGAGCACGACCTGTCGCTGACACTGCTTTCCCGCATGACGGAGGGCGAGGCGACCCTGCGTACGACGCTGGCGGCGATGGCGGAGTGGGGCCGGGCCCGGGAGGGCGGTTCGCCCCGGGGCCCGGAGCGAGAGACGCTGCTACGGACGTGGACCGGGGCCGAGGCCGAGGCGTAGGGCGATTGCAGGAAAGTCCCACGCACTGCTCCCGGCTGACCGCGCTGACGTGCGGGTACGGGGGCGGGGGTGGGACTTTTCTGCGACCGGCGGCCCAGCTACTTGCTGCATGAGGTCACCCACGGAGTTGCCGCTCCCCTGCGGAGGAAGGTCCTCCGCCGCCAGGGAGTTGCCGCGGCCGCCATGACTCCGAGGAGCAGCGCGATGGCTGCGGCAGCCCAACTGAAGGGGTCGGCGGCCGGTTTGGCCGTCCAGTCCCACCAGTTGCCCGGGTACCAGATCAGGATGAGGACCGAGGCCAGCGGGACGGCCCAGCCGAGTTGATGGCCGAGTACACCGGCGGAGAGCAGGGCGAGGCCCAGCCAGATCAATGTTGACCGGACGAAGACGACCCCTGAGTCAGCACCGCCCGCCAGGGCTTCCGTGCCGAACGAGAAGGCGCAGACCGTCAAGGTCAGTGCCGTGCAGTACATGGCGCGCAAGCGGTGCATCGTGGACGCACCCATCGCGTCGTGTGCCGACATGGCGCCGTCGAGCGCGGCGGAGAGGAAGACCGCCGTCAGCAGCGGAAGTTCCTGCCGGTAGGGCACACCCGTGGAGACGCCTCCGCTGCCGATCGAGGGAATCGCGATGTTGGCGCCGCCGAAAAGCGCCGACAGCAAGGCGACAACCGCTGTGCCGAGGAGGACTGCCGGGCCCCGGTGGACTCTCGCGTAGCGGAGCAGATCAGTGCCAGTCATCAGGCTTGCACCACGAGCTTTCACGAAGTACGTGGCCGCGCTCCCGCTCGACCCACTTCCGCTGTTCGGCCGACGGCATCCGCGCGGCCTTGGCCGCCTCGCGCTGGGCGGTGTCGACTCCCTCCATGTGAAGGCCATCGTCCGCGACGGCCGGGTCCTGCCCAACGGCCTCGTATTCAAGCCACAGTGTGAGGTTGTCCATGGACTGCCACGCACGGCGTTCGTCCTCGGGCGGGCTGCAGTCGCCGATCGACTCGGTGAACACCTGGTCGGACATGGCGATTGCCGCGGTGCGTACGTGCCCTTCGGCGATGTCGAAACCGCGGTCCCCCAGGTCCGTCCGCCGGAGCCCGAACTCGTAGAACACGTCGGGTGTCTTGATCCAGGGCTGATCGGCCCGGTCCAGGCGCTGGGCCATCCGCGTCAGCTCCGGCAGATACTTCCGGTGCTCGGGCCAGACGCACACTTGTGGGGCGCTCTTGTCGGCACGGTCGCACAGCGGATCGGTCGCGGAGGCCGGGCGGTCCACGCGCAATTCGCCTGCGGCCGGGACCGAGGCCAGTGCGGTGAGGGAGCAGGCCACCGACACGACGGCGATGGCGCGGACAGGGCGTGAGGACTTCCGGCGGGGCGTCCGGAGTTCGGCTCTTCTCCTCATCGGCGGCGCAGTCACCGCCAGCACCGCGAGAGCGAGGGCGAGCAGCAGGCGGAGGGCGACCGGCAGCGGGCGCAGGTGGGTGTCCGGCGGCCCCGCAAGCACATTGAATCTGAACGGCAGGGACAACATGCTGATGAAGCAGCCCAACGCGCAGACGATGGGTGTGAATGCCGCCGAGGGCCACCAGCGACCGGCCAGATGTCCCACAGACGCGAAAATGATCAGGGTCGAGGCGCCGAGCAGCAGGTAGGACGGCCAGAGGAACCCCGGCCCCGCGTCGCCGAACGAGACGGCCACGGCGGTGAGGCACCCGATGCCGTACGCGAGGAAGCCGAGCGTGAGGGTGGCGGCAAGCCGCATGGTCTCGATCTGCCAGCCCGGCCGGGCGGCGGCGAGAAGGAACTCGGGCATCCCTGCCCGGGAGGCACGTCCGGCCTGCCAGGCGGAGGCACCGGCGAGGACGGGCCCCAGGAAGAGCGTGACGACCTGTGCCGCCACGCTCGCCTCGGGCCACACACCGATCCAGTACCGCGACCGCCCGAAGAGCACCAGAAGGTCCACGGCGATCATCAGCGGAAAGACGGTGAGCAGGGGCGAGCGGCGCAGCTCGATGCGGTAGGCGTTCAGCATGCGGCTTCCTCGGTCGTTCCACGGCCGCTCAGAACGGTCATGTAGCCGCGCTCCAGCGGACTGTCTCCTGGAGCCGCCGGTGTGGACAGAGCCGCCAGCTCCTGTGGCGTACCGCTGTGGACCAGCCGGCCGTCGTTGAGGACCAGGACGGTGTCGCAGGCGGCTCCCACGTCCTCCACCAAATGCGTACTGAGCACGATGGCGGCGCCGGCGCCTGCAAGGGAACGTATGAGGTCGCGGAAGTCGAGGCGCTGGGCGGGGTCGAGGCCGACGGTGGGCTCGTCGAGGAGGAGCAGGGACGGGGAACCGACGATGGCCGCGGCGATACCGGCGCGACGGAGCATGCCACCGGAAAGCGACTTCATGCGGTCGCGGGCCCGGTCGGTCAGGCCGACGGCAGCCAGTGCCTCCGCCGTCGCCGACTCGGCCTCCTTGGAAGGAACTTCACGTAACCAGGCGCAGTAGCGGACGAAATCCGTGAGCGAGAAGGCCGGGTAGTAGCCGAAGTCCTGGGGGAGATAGCCGATTCGGGGACGCACCTGCCGGACCTCCCGTTCGCTGGTCACGGGCCTGCCGAAGAGCTCCAGTTCCCCGCTCTGCGGAGGCGCGATCGTGGCGAGGGTGCGGAACAGGGTTGTCTTGCCCGCTCCGTTGGGGCCCAGCAGCCCGGTGACACCGGGCTGGATGGACAGGTCAAGGTCCTCGATGATGCGTCGGCTGCCGTACCCCTGAGCGAGGGCGGACAATCTGGCGGCGGGGTGCGTTGGCATAGATGAATTCCCAAATTATGGGGTGGGCCCACCGGAACCGTGGGCCCACCGAGCGCAGGTGAACTGCTACTTGTGTACGTCCGTGTTGTTTATCTTGAACGTGCACTCGTAAGTGTCGTACTTGCCTCGGTAGCCGTTCCGCAGCGAGTCGTGGTGCTGCTCATCGACCTCGTTGTTGCAGTTGTAGTCCGTGTACCAGCTGCTGGAGTACCACGTGTTGGCCTTTTTGCAGTACCCGTGACCGGACGTTGAGTACCAGTACCCCCGGCAGCCGTCATCCCACGAACTCTCGTTGGAGGCATTCGACATCGGAGCCGTAAGCCCGATGGCTGTAGCTGCCAATGCCGCAACGACGGCTCCCTTCGCGGCCTTGGTAGCCATTATTCGGTTTGCAAAAGAACTGATTTGCATTTCCCCCCCTGGGAATGTGGCGCTGGAGGCACAATGATTCCGTCTCCAGTCGTGAGTCACGGCAGATGAGTTCGTCCGCGGGACCACCCGAGTCGGGCTCCCGCCGACATCACTTTGGGGTGACCGGGGGCTGTGTCGCTAGCGTCATCTTGTTGCACTGCATCTCACTGGGGCGGAGACAAAAGCCGCGAAGGCCGCCATTTGCAGGTACTGGTGAGCGTTCCCGCCGGCTCAGGCTTCTGGGCCGAGAATCCCGGACTGGCCTATGAGGTAGCCGAGTTGTGCTCGACTACGGCTGCCGAGAGTGGCTGAGAGTTTGGAGATGTGGGCTCGGGCAGTGCGGATGTTCATGTCCAGCCGGGCGGCGATTTCGGCATCGGCCAAGCCCTCGGTGAGGAGGGCGGCTATGGCTCGTTGACCGGCGGAGATGCTGTGTTC
This sequence comes from Streptomyces sp. NPDC054872, assembly GCF_053610705.1. Taxonomy (NCBI): domain Bacteria; kingdom Bacillati; phylum Actinomycetota; class Actinomycetes; order Kitasatosporales; family Streptomycetaceae; genus Streptomyces; species Streptomyces sp. NPDC054872. The sequence continues at coordinate 18,793 of NZ_JBSGYY010000038.1, forward strand.
CGGGGGCTGTTGTGCCGTGTTCGGGCGCATCGGCGTGGCCATGCGCCACAAGCGCTCGAACGTGGTCACGAGGTACTCGACCAAGGCGGGATGCCGAAGTTCGACGGCGAGATCGTTGTCCCGGTGCGCAGGGACGAACGCCACGGTGCTGTCGAGGACGAGCAGGTGGTCGGTGACCTCGTTGAGGGTGCGGACTTCTACGTCGCCCTCAAGTCGCTCGTACTGTGCGAGGGCGGGTGGGGCGTGACGCGAGGTCTGCCGGTGCAGAGTACGTATACGGCAGCCACGCCCCAACATGGCCTGTTCGCGGGACAAGTCGGCGGTCAGGAACCCGGAGGGCCGGCCTTCACCCGGCCGCACTGTCAGCAGTTCCTCCGTCGCATCGGCCATGGCCCGGGTGATGGCCCCGTTGATGCGGGGAAGACCGTCCAGGACGGTGATCTCGGGGGCGTCCGGGTCGGATACGGATTGACTGCCGAGCGCCGTCAAGGACTCGAAGGCTGCGGTCAGCCGCGCCTCGCGGTCGCGTTGACGGGCGATGTCCCTCTCGATCGCGTGCAGGGCTCGGGACAGGGCGGCCGCGGGGGCGATGGGGCGTAGCCACTTCATGTCGTCGGTGTCGGGATGCAGCAGCCCGTGGTCGATCAGACAGGGGGCGGGGGTGGCGTCGTGGTAGGGGATACGCCCGTTCATCAGCGCGCGCTCATAGAGGGCCGCGCCTGCCTCGCACAGCTCGTCGATGCTGTGGGCCACGTGTTGCCGGGTCATGCAGTGCCGTCCCTCCACCTCTCAGCGCGGGTGTCTCAGGATGTCTGACCGGCCTATGAGGTATCCGAGTTGGGTACGGCTTCGGCTGCCGAGGGTATCGGCGAGCTTGGCGATGTGGACGCGGGCGGTGCGCACATTCATGCCGAGCCGTGCAGCGATCTCAGTGTCGGTGAGGCCGTCGACCAAGAGTTCCGCGATCGCCTGCCGCCGGGTGGTGATGCCGTTGCCGTTCCCCGGATCGAGCTGCGTCGGCTGCGGGTACATGGGTGTGGCCAGAGCCCAGAGACACTCGAAGGTCCGGGCGAAGTGTTCGACGAGGGCAGGAAGGCGGATCTCCAACGCGACATCGCGACTCTTGTTCGCCGGGATGAAGGCCACGGTTCGGTCGAAGAGGAACAGGCGCTCGCTGACTTCGTCGAGGGTGCGCACTTCTACGTCGCCGTCCAACTGCTCGTAGTGAGCGACCACCGGTAGCGCATGGCGGGTCGTGTGCTGGTAAAGGGTGCGGAGCCTGGCGCCCCGGTCGAGGGACTTCTGCTCGCGGGCTCGGGTCTTGGCCAGCGACCAAGTGGGCCGTGTCCCGCCGGGCTGGATGACGAGTGTCTCCTTGGTGGTGTCGGCCATCGCCCGGTTGATGGCTTCGTCGATCTCCGGGAAACCCCGGAGCACGGTGACGGCGTGCGATGCGGGGGCCGGTTCGGGCCGACCGGGAGCGAGCGCCATCAGCGGCTCGAATGCCGTGGCCAGTCGGGCGCCGAGCCGGCGTCGGCGCACGATGCCCTCTTCGACGCCGAGGAGCATCCCGGAAAGGGCGAGGGCAGGGGATACGGGGCTGAGCCATGCGGAGTCATCGGTGTCGGGGCGCAGCAGCCCGAGTTCGCGGAGGCAGGGAGCCGGTTCGGCATCACCGCGGCGGAGACGCCCCTCGCGCAGTGCGAGGGCATAAAGGGCCGAGCCCGCCTCACATAAATCTTCGGCGTGCGTATGGGGAACCTTCGTCACGTACCGCTCACTCCCTGACCGAGTTCAGTGGTCCTTCTCGAGGATCCCGGACTGGGCAATCAGATAGCCGAGTTGAGCGCGGCTGCCGCTGCCCAGTGCGGCGGCGATCTTGGCGATGTGGGCGCGGCAGGTGCGGACGTTCATGCCGAGGCGGCGGGCGATGGCCTCGTCCACGTGGCCCTCGATGAGCAACTTGGCTATGGAGCGCTGAACGCCGGTGATGCCGTCCGTCGAAGGGGGATACGGAACTTCGTCCAGAAGCGGAATGGCCGAGCGCCACTGCTGCTCGAAGACCTTGGCGAGGTACTCGACGAGGCCGGGGTGGCGCAGCTCCAGGGCGACGTCGCGATCGGCGCGGGCGGGGATGAGCGCGACGGTACGGTCGAAGATCATCATCCGGTCGATGACTTCTTCCAGGGTGCGTATCTCCACGCTCTCCTGGGCCATGCGAGCCGCGTAGGCGAGGGTGCCCTGGCTGTGTCGCATGGTGTGTTGGTAGAGGGTGCGCATCGTGACACCGCGGTCGAGCACGGTCTGGCCGCGCTTCAGCGCCACGTTCAGGGTCTTCTCGCTGCGACCGCCTCCCGGCTGGACGGTGAGCACCTCCGTACGGCACTCCGCCGTCGCACGCTCGATGGCCGCGTTGATCCGCGCCTCGCCCTCCAGGACGGTGATCGCGTGGGTAGCCGGTTCCTCACGTGCGGTGATGGCCATGAATGGCTCGAATGCGTCGGCCAGTTGAACGGCCAGTTTCCGCCGATCCTTGATTTCTTGCTCGATGGGGTGCAGACGTTGCGCGAGGGCGGCGGACGGGGAAACCGGGCGCAGCCACTCGGAGTCGTCCGGATCCGGGTGGAGAAGAGCAGATTCCAGTAGGCAGGGAGCGTTCTCGGCCTCGGCCCGCGCCAGACGGCCACTGCCGAGCGCACTCGCGTACAACCTCGCTCCTTCGCCGCACAGGGGGACGGTGGGGTGAGGATGTGTCGGTTTCATACCTGTTGTAAGCAAATCTCCACCCCCCAGGGTCCTGAACGTGCAGGAACATGATGCATCGACCCTGTGGCTTTGACGTGCTCGATTGAGACATCGTCTTGTTGTGCCGGGGGAGAGGAACCTACCAAGTGAGGACGAAGCCGACCATGTTTAAGCGCATGCTTCGCTCGGTGCTTGTCACCACCTTCTCCGCAGGGCTGACCTTGGGTGCGTTGAGCACTCTTGATCTCGGGTGGCACAGCGCGCCGGCCAGTACGAGTTCCGTTTCAGCTCCGGCCACGGATCTGGGGTGGCACGTCGGCCCGAAGGGAGCGAGTGCATGAGCACCCCGCCCGACGACCGCACCTTTCGCCGAGAAATGGCCACCGCCTACCGTTCCGGCTGGCACTTCATCGATCTTGCCACCGCGATACCCCACGCCGGTGACTCGTTGATGGTCACGCTTCTCGGTGAGCCGGTGGTCGTCACCCGGGACGACGAGGAGGAGATCCGGGCCTACCGGTGCCTCCGCAAGCCGCGTGGAGCCCCCCAGCCCGTGCGGTGTGCCATCCGGTACGGGATGGTCTTCGTCAATCTTGATCGGCGTGATCACCAGCTGGTCGGTGAGCCGGGCGGCCGGCAGCAGCAGGACCAGCAGAGCTCCACCACTACAAGAGCCATCACAGCCACCCCCCGCAGCGCCTGACGCGATCCCCCGTCGTTGTACATCGCGCAGGTGCTTCCCCCAGCAGCGGCGCCACCGTGGACCTGAACACGGTGGCGCCGCTGTGGTGTGTGCCGGGGGGTTCCGGGCGCGGGGTCAGGGTGTGATCAGCGCCCGCTGGCCCATCGCCCGCGTCAGCGTGATCTCGATCAGCGCGCGGTGCGGATTCGGCCTCGGCGGCCGCCCGTACCGCTCCTCGAAGCGGCGCTCGCCCTCCGCGACCTCCACCGGCCCCGTGCGCACGCGTGCGACCCCCTCCAGCGTCGCCCAGCGCCGTCCGTCGACCTGGCAGACCGCCACCCGCGCCCCCGGCGCCTCCGCGCCCGCCACGCTCTCTGTGCCCGCCGCAGCCTCCGCCGCCAGGACGTTGCGGACCTTCGCGCTCGACCTGCTCGCGAGCACGCGGGCCACACCCGCCTCCGGGTCGTACGTCACGCAGACCGGTACGACATGCGGGGTGCCGTCGGGGCGGTGCGTCGTCAGCGTGCACAGATGCCGTTCACGCCAGAAGCTGAGGTAGGCGGGGGTGGGGTGGTGAGGGTCCATGGCCATGGGGCGAACCTAACCGTTGCCCCCGGCCGCACCCCTCCTGCCACCCCTCCTGCCACCCCTCCCGGCTCCCTGGGGTCGACCTGCGCCCCCTTGAGTGGAATAGACTCAACTTTATGTACGCTGTTTAAGTCAGGTGGGTTCGCGGAACCCGCCGGCCCAAGGCCGGAAAGCCGGCCGACCCAAGGCCGGAAAGCCGTAAGACGTAGCGACGTGCAGACGCATGGACGAGACGTAAAGACGCAAGGAGGAGACGACGCACGTGGACGCCGAGCTGACCAACAGGAGCCGGGACGCGATCAACGCGGCCAGCAGCCTGGCCGTGAAGGACGGGCACCCCGACCTGACCCCCGCGCATCTGCTGCTCGCGCTGCTGGAGGGGCAGGACAACGAGAACATCACCGACCTGCTCGCCGCGGTGGAGGCCGACCAGGCCGCCGTCCGTGCCGACGCCGAACGGGCACTGAGCGGCCTGCCCAGCGTCACGGGATCCACCGTTGCGCCGCCGCAGCCCAACCGCGACCTGCTCGCGGTCATCGCCGACGCCTCCCAGCGGGCGAAGGAGCTGGGCGATGATTACCTCTCCACCGAACATCTGCTGATCGGCATCGCCGCCAAGGGCGGTCCCGCCGCCGAGGTCCTGGGCAAGAACGGGGCCACCGCCAAGAAACTGCTCGACGCGTTCGAGAAGGCAAGGGGAGGACGTCGGGTGACCACACCGGACCCGGAGGGTCAGTACAAGGCCCTGGAGAAGTTCGGCACCGACTTCACCGCCGCCGCCAGGGAAGGCAAGCTGGACCCCGTCATCGGGCGTGACCAGGAGATCCGGCGCGTCGTGCAGGTCCTGTCCCGGCGCACCAAGAACAACCCCGTCCTCATCGGTGAACCCGGCGTCGGCAAGACCGCCGTCGTCGAAGGGCTCGCGCAGCGCATCGTGAAGGGCGACGTTCCCGAGTCGCTGAAGAACAAGCGGCTCGTCTCCCTCGACCTGGGCGCCATGGTCGCGGGCGCGAAGTACCGCGGCGAGTTCGAGGAGCGCCTCAAGACCGTCCTCTCCGAGATCAAGGAGAGCGACGGGCAGATCATCACCTTCATCGACGAGCTGCACACCGTCGTGGGTGCCGGAGCCGGCGGCGACTCCGCCATGGACGCCGGCAACATGCTCAAGCCCATGCTCGCCCGCGGCGAGCTGCGCATGGTCGGCGCCACGACCCTCGACGAGTACCGCGAACGGATCGAGAAGGACCCCGCCCTCGAACGCCGCTTCCAGCAGGTGCTCGTGGACGAGCCGAGCGTCGAGGACTCGATCGCCATCCTCCGTGGGCTCAAGGGGCGGTACGAGGCGCACCACAAGGTCCAGATCGCCGACTCCGCGCTGGTCGCAGCCGCCGCGCTCTCCGATCGGTACATCACCTCGCGTTTCCTGCCCGACAAGGCCATCGACCTCGTCGACGAAGCCGCGAGCCGGTTGCGCATGGAGATCGACTCTTCCCCGCTGGAGATCGATGAGCTTCAGCGTTCCGTCGACCGGCTGAAGATGGAGGAGCTCGCGCTCAGCAAGGAGACCGACCCCGCGAGCAAGGAGCGCCTCGAAAGGCTGCGGCGCGACCTCGCCGACAAGGAGGAGGAGCTGCGCGGGCTCAACGCGCGCTGGGAGAAGGAGAAGCAGTCCCTCAACCGCGTCGGTGAGCTGAAGGAGAAGCTCGACGAGCTGCGCGGCCAGGCCGAACGCGCCCAGCGCGACGGCGACTTCGACACCGCGAGCAAGCTGCTCTACGGCGAGATCCCCACCCTCGAACACGACCTGGAGGTCGCCTCCGAGGCCGAGGAGGAGGTCTCCAAGGACACCATGGTCAAGGAGGAGGTCGGCCCGGACGACATCGCCGACGTCGTCGGCGCCTGGACGGGCATCCCGGCCGGGCGGCTCCTCGAAGGCGAGACGCAGAAGCTGCTCCGCATGGAGGACGAGCTCGGCAAGCGGCTCATCGGCCAGACCGAGGCCGTACGCGCGGTGTCCGACGCCGTGCGCCGCACCCGGGCCGGGATCGCCGACCCCGACCGCCCCACCGGGTCCTTCCTCTTCCTCGGCCCGACCGGCGTCGGCAAGACCGAGCTGGCGAAGGCCCTCGCGGACTTCCTCTTCGACGACGAGCGCGCCATGGTCCGCATCGACATGAGCGAGTACGGCGAGAAGCACAGCGTGGCCCGCCTTGTCGGCGCCCCGCCCGGGTACGTCGGCTACGAGGAGGGCGGCCAGCTCACCGAGGCCGTGCGCAGGCGCCCGTACAGCGTCGTGCTGCTCGACGAGGTGGAGAAGGCGCACCCGGAGGTCTTCGACGTCCTGCTCCAGGTCCTCGACGACGGACGGCTCACCGACGGGCAGGGGCGGACGGTGGACTTCCGCAACACCATCCTCGTCCTGACCTCCAACCTCGGCAGCCAGTACCTCGTCGAGCCGCTGACCTCCGAGGAGGAGAAGAAGCAGCAGGTCCTCGAAGTCGTACGGGCCTCTTTCAAGCCGGAGTTCCTGAACCGGCTCGACGACCTCGTCGTCTTCTCCGCGCTCGGCAAGGACGAGCTCGCGCACATCGCCCAGCTGCAGATCGACCGCCTCGCGAAGAGGCTCGCCGAGCGGCGGCTCACGCTGGAGGTCTCCCCCGACGCGCTGGCCTGGCTGGCTGACGAGGGCAACGACCCGGCGTACGGCGCGCGGCCGCTGCGGCGTCTCATCCAGACGTCCATCGGCGACCGGCTCGCCAAGGAGATCCTCTCGGGCGAGGTGAAGGACGGGGACACGGTCCGCGTGGACACCTTCGAGGACGGTCTGATCGTCGGTCCGGCGACGGCCGAGACGGCATAACCCGGTCACATCGGGGGCGGGGGTTGCGGGCCCCCGCCCGACATGGGGCAGGATGGCGGAATCCGTACGAAGGGACTAAGCACGTGAGCATCGACCCGTCCTCGATTCCGAATTTCGGGGGACAGCCCGAACCGCAGCAGGGCGATGGACCGGCGGGCCCCGTTGTCCCCGACCAGGACCTGGTCAAGCAGCTCCTGGACCAGATGGAGCTCAAGCACGTCGTCGACGAAGAGGGTGACCTCGCGGCGCCGTGGGAGGAGTTCCGCACGTACTTCATGTTCCGTGGCGAGGACGACCAGCAGGTCTTCTCGGTGCGGACGTTCTACGACCGCGCGCACGGCATCGAGGAGAAGGCCCAGATCCTCGAGGCGATCGACGACTGGAACCGCCGCACCCTGTGGCCGAAGGTCTACACGCACACCCACGACGACGGCACCGTCCGCCTCATCGGCGAGGCGCAGATGCTGATCGGCACGGGCGTCGCGCTCGAGCACTTCGTGTCGTCCACGGTCAGCTGGGTGCGCGCCGCGATCGAGTTCGACCGCTGGCTGGTCGAGCAGCTCGGCCTGGAGGCCGAGGTCGACGGCACCGAGGGTGAAGAGAAGCCGGGCGACCCCGGCGACAAGGCCTAGGCAAGGTCCGAGCGAGAGCCCGGCCAGGACGCACACCACCAGGTGGGCGCTTCCCGGCCGGGCTTTCGTGTCACAGCGACTTGAGCCGGGAGACCGCCTCGGCAAGGACCTCGTCCTTCTTGCAGAACGCGAAGCGCACGAACGGCGCCCCCGCCTCCCGGTGGTCGTAGAAGACCGCGTTCGGGATGGCGACCACGCCGGCGCGCTCGGGCAGGGCACGGCAGAAGGCGAAGCCGTCGGTCTCTCCCAGGCCCCGGATGTCGGTCGTGACGAAGTACGTGCCCGCCGGGCGGTAGACGTCGAAGCCCGCGGCCGTCAGGCCCTCGCTCAACAGGTCCCGCTTGGCACGCATGCCCTCGGCGAAGGACGCGAAGTACGAGTCGGGCAGGGCCAGGGCCTCCGCGATCGCGTACTGGAACGGGCCCGCCGACACGTAGGTGAGGAACTGCTTCGCCGAGCGGACCGCCGTCACGAGCTCCGGCGACGAGGTGATCCAGCCGACCTTCCAGCCGGTGTACGAGAACGTCTTGCCGCTCGAACCGATCGTGACCGTGCGCTCGCGCATGCCGGGGAAGGAGGCGAGGGGGATGTGCTCCGTGCCCTCGCCGTCGTCGAAGACCAGGTGCTCGTACACCTCGTCCGTGACCACGAGCAGGTCACGCTCGACGGCGAGCCGCGCGATCTCGGCGAGCTCCGAGCGGGTCAGGACCGTGCCGGTCGGGTTGTGCGGGGTGTTCAGGAGCAGCAGCCGGGTGTGGGGCGTGATGGCGTCGCGCAGCTCGTCCAGGTCGAGGCGGAAGTGTCGATCGGCGGCTCCGCCGCGGGGCCCCTCGGCCGCGTCGGGGCGCAGCGTCACGGGGACCCGCTTGCCCCCGGCGAGGGCGATCGACGCCGCGTACGAGTCGTAGTACGGCTCCAGGGCGATGACCTCGTCGCCGGGCTCGACCAGGGCGAGCAGCGACGCGGCGATCGCCTCGGTGGCGCCCGCCGTGACCAGGACCTCCCGGTCGGGGTCGTACGCGAGGCCGTACCTTCGCTGCTGGTGCGCGACGATCGCCGCGCGGAGCTCGGGGACACCGGGGCCCGGCGGGTACTGATTGCCGCGGCCGTCGCGCAGGGCACGGACCGCGGCTTCGCGGATCTCCTCGGGACCGTCCGTGTCGGGGAAGCCCTGGCCGAGGTTGATGGCCCCCGTTTTCACCGCCAGCGCGGACATCTCGGCGAAAATCGTCGTCCCGAACTCGGCAAGGCGGCGGTTGAGCAGCGGGCGCCCGCTCCCGGATGTGGAGGTCATGGCCGCCATCCTGCGCCGAACCTCTGGAGTTCCTCAACTCTGCTTTGGGCCGGGTTACGGGAGGGCATTCCCCTTTCACGCAAGAACAGCACAAGAGAAGGCGGACCCACGGGGGGCCTGCTTCGGGGGAACGGAAAGGGGCGTGGAGGTCATGGTCTTGGTCTTCGTGTTTGTCGCGGTGGGTCTGGTCGTCGCACTCGCGGTGTACGCCGGCCGGGGGAGCCGTGGCCGCTCGCACTCCGGTGCGGCCGGTGCGACTGGTTCCGGCGGCAGCTGGTGGGCCGGTGGTGGTGACAGCGGCGGCCACGGCGGTGGCTCCTGTGGTGGCGGTTCGTCCTGCGGCAGCAGCTCTTCGTGCGGCGGTGGCGGTGGCGGTTGTGGCGGTGGCGGAGGCAGCTGACACGGGGCAGCTGGTCCGTCCATCTGTTGAAGTGCCCGGCAGGAGACAACTCCTGCCGGGCACTTCGTCATTGACTCATTGAACAGTTGAACTGTGCAGCCCCCGCGGGGGTGGAAACCCTCCGAAGTTGGGTAAAAGCGCTGTGGCAGGGCAGCAGTCCATGATTCCCTCTTAACCGTCAGCACCGCCCCCGTAGGGACGACTTGGGGCAACAGGTCGTTCGCCCTCGTGGGCACGAGCCGGCATACCGACCACCCGTTCTCCGACCGGGTGCGCCGGCACCCCCTCCATTGCGTGTTAGCGGAGCCGACCCATGCTCACGACCCTGAAGACTGTCTATACCGACACGTGCGCCGCGGACCTCGCCTGGACCCTTGGGCGTGAGCCGCTGCCCGCACTCGCCACACTCGAACTGGATCTTGCCGACGCGAGAATGGAGCTGAGGCTCCTCGGGGCCTCGCACCAGGTGATCCTCGAGGAGGAACAGGGCACCTGTTCCGAGACCGTCGCCTGCATCCCCGGCAGCAGTACGCCGCTTCCGCTCGGTGTCTCCAAGCGCCTCGGCGAGTGGGAGTACGAATTCGCGGCGCGCGTCGAGACCCTTTCGCGCGGCCAGTTCGCGGGCCGCGCACAGGAATTGCTCGCTCTGGTGGCCGAGCATCCGCACGGCCTCGCCGGGGTCTTCCCCGGCAGTCCGCACGCGTTCACGGCCATGCTGGCGCAGCGGCACGAAGGCGCGGTGCAATGGCGCACCTGGCACGCCTACCCGCAGGACGGGCAACTCGTGGCCACCCGCACCCGGGTGGGCGTGCGGATGCCGGCAGTGCTCTGACTGCGCTCTGACCGCCGCGCCCCATATACACCTCTGGCGCCGAGATGCACCCTTGTGGGTGACCAGGTGTGCGAGTCCGGTGACGTAGCGTTCCCAGGATGATCGAGCCGTCAACGGATTTACCGGTGACGCCCAGGACGGGGCGGTTCTTCGTCCTGGTGGGCGTCTTCATCTGTGCGGCGTGCGGTCTGGTGTACGAACTCGAACTCGTCGCCCTCGCCTCGTACTTGATCGGCGACTCGGTCACCCAGGCGTCGGTGGTCCTCTCGGTGATGGTCTTCGCCATGGGCATCGGCTCGCTGCTCGCCAAGCGCCTGAGGTGCCGGGCCGCGGCCGGGTTCGGCCTGGTGGAGGCGGCGCTCGCGCTGGTCGGCGGACTGAGCGCGATGGCGTTGTACGCGGCGTTCGCCTGGACCGGCGATCAGGGCGAGGTGTGGGCGGGCGGCTCGCGGTATCTGCTGGTCGCCTTCTCGCTCGCCATCGGCCTGCTCATCGGCGCCGAGGTGCCGCTGCTCATGGTGCTCATGCAGCGGATCAGACGGCAGGACCCCAGCGGCGCCGTGTCCGATCTCTTCGCCGCCGACTATGTGGGCGCGCTGGTCGGCGGACTCGCCTTCCCCTTCCTCATGCTTCCCCTGCTCGGCCAGTTGACCGGTGCGCTGATCACCGGCGCGGTCAACGTGGTCGCGGGCTGCGCGCTCGTGTTCGGTCTGTTCCGCCGTGATCTGAGCGTGCGCGGCCGCTGGGTCCTCGTCGTCGCGAACGTCACGGTTCTCGGCCTGCTCGCCTCCGCCGCCGTCCTCGTCGGCGATTTCGAGGCGGCGGCCCGCCGGGCGGTCTACGGCAAGGACGTCCGGGTCGCCGTGCAGACCGACGTCCAGGAAGTCGTCCTCACCGGCGGCAGGCACGATTCTCTGGACCTCTACCTCGACGGGCGCCTTCGGGTCAGCGGCCGTGACGAGCACCGCTACCACCGGGCGCTCGTCGGCCCCGCGATGGCCGGACGGCACGCGCGCGTGCTGGTCCTCGGCGGCGGCGACGGCCTCGCGGCGCGCGAGGTGCTGCGGCATCCCGGGGTGCGGCGGGTGGACGTCGTCGAACTCGACCCGGGGGTCGTGCGGTTGGCGCGCCGGGATCCGGCGCTGAGCGAGCTGAACGAACACGTGTACAGCGACCCCCGGGTGCGGGTCGTGCACGCCGACGCGTTCCACTGGCTGCGCTCGCCCCCTCGTACGTACGACGTGGTGATCTCCGATCTGCCCGACCCCGGCATCACCGCGAGCGCCAAGTTCTACTCCCAGGAGTTCTACGGCCTGGCGTGGCGGGCCCTGGCCGACGGCGGGCGGCTCGCCGTGCACGCCGGGCCGATGGCCGACCGGCCCCGCGTCTTCTGGACGGTGGACGCCACGCTGCGGGCGGCCGGGCTGTTCACCGCGCCGTATCGCGTGGACGGCAGGATCTCCGGGTTCGCGGCGGGCCCCGAGCGGGAGCCGGGCGGCGCGTCCGCGCCCCGCGACTGGGGCTTCGTCCTGGCGGGCAGGTCCCGCCCGGCCCTCGAACCGCCCGGGACGGCGGCGCTGCTGAGGGTGAGCGTGGAGTCCGCCGAACGGACGCGGATGCGGGGTCTGAACCCCTCCACACTGGTGCACCCGCGGTACGCGAACTGACGAACTGACGTACATGTTCTCGGCCACGTGGGTAGGCTCGACTGCCATGGAGCATGAGGTGTTCGTTCCGGTTACCGTCGACCGTCTTCAGCAGGTGCTGAACGACCCCGCGCAGGTCGCCGGGGCGGTGCCCGGACTGCAGCGCGACGCCGACGAGTCCGCGTCGCCGCTCTCCGGCCGTCTCAAGGTGCGGGTCGGCGGGCACACGATCACGTACCGGGGCGCGGCGCGGGTCGCTCCGCGCGGCGACGGCTCCTTCGCGATCGAGGGCGAGGGCGTGGAGGTGCGGGGCGGCGGCACCGTGAAGTTCTCGCTGACGGTGCGGCTCGATCCCGCCGAGGACGGCGCCGCGACGCAGGTGGTCTTCTCCGGCACGGGTGCGGGGGAGGGGCGCGTCACCGAAAGTTCTCCACAGGCTGTGGAGGGGGCGGTGCGTCGGCTCCTCGACCGGTTCGGGGAGGCGCTCGGGCGGGTGGCCGAGCCTGCGCCCGAGGCTGCGGCCGCACCTGAGCCGGTGGTGGTCGAGCCCGTCGAGGCGGCCTCCGTCTTCGAGACGGACGTGCCGCCGTCGTCGTTCGACGAGGACGACGCCGACGACGTCGAGGAGATCTTGGTGCCGCCCGCGGAGGCCGCGCATGCCCGGCGGACGATGATCGGCCGGAGTGCCGAGGAGGTCGACCACGCGCCGCCCCGGGGGCGGTACGCCCCGGCCCCCGCCGCGGAGTCGCTGTCGAGCTCCGCCACGCTGCGGTGGGCCGCGCCCGCTGCGGCGGTGGTGCTGGCCTCGGCGATCGTCGCGGGACGGGTGCTTCGGCGTAGGCGTTGAGTTTCCCCGACCCCGCCCCTTCCCGAAAACGCGCTCGGCGCGAGGGCCTTGGTCGCCGTCATCACCGGCTTCGCCGAGTTCGTCCTCAAACGCCGGACGGGCTGGATAGGCCTTGGTCGCCGTCATCACCGGCCTCGCCGAGTTCGTCCTCTGACGCCGGACGGGCTGGAGGGGGCAAATCTGTGCCCGTAGGGTCGACCCCGTGAGTAGCGACGAAGACGTGACACTGTCCGCAGGCGACGTGGAAGTTACCGTGCAGGCCGGGAACGGCTGCCGGGTGGGGAGCCTTCGGGTCGGCGGGACGGAACTGCTGAGGCAAGGGGCGCGCTACGGCTGCTTCCCCATGGCCCCCTGGGCCGGCCGCATCCGCGAGGGCATGTTCCGCAACGGCGGCACGACCCACCAGATGCCCCTCAACTCCCCGCCCCACGCCATCCACGGTTTCGCGCGGGACGCCGTCTGGCGCACGGCCCGCGCCGGCAAGAGCGAGGCCGCGTTCACGTACGACCTGACCGACCCCTGGCCCTACGAAGGCCGCGTCACGCAGATCGTCGCCCTCACCGAGGACTCCCTCACCCTCACGCTCGGCATCGAGACGTACGGCGACTCCTTCCCCGCCCAGGTGGGCTGGCACCCGTGGTTCAACCGCAACCTGGGGCAGGACGACGTGCGCGTCGACTTCGACGCCGCCTGGCAGGAGGAGCGCGGCGACGACCACCTCCCCACCGGCAACCGCGTCGCCCCCACCCCCGGCCCCTGGGACGACTGCTTCGGGATGCCCGACGGCGTCGACGTCACCCTGACCTGGCCCGAGCAGCTCGCGCTCACGGTGAAGAGCCGCGAGCAGTGGGTCGTGGTGTACGACGAGCAGGAGGCCGCCGTGTGCGTCGAGCCGCAGACCGGCCCGCCGAACGGGCTCAACACCCTGCCGCGCCTCGTCACCCCCATCGAGCCCCTCGAGGCGACGACGACCTGGACCTGGACGCGGCTCTGAGCCCCTGGACGCGGCTTTAAGCTGACAGGCATGACTGACGACGTACGTGGCGCGCTGCTGCAGCAGATCAAGGACAAGGCCGTGGTGCACGGCAAGGTGACCCTCTCCTCGGGTCTCGAGGCCGATTACTACATCGACCTGCGCCGCATCACCCTGGACGGCGAGGCCGCGCCCCTGGTCGGCCAGGTGCTTCTCGACCTCACCGCCGACCTGGACTTCGACGCCGTGGGCGGCCTCACCATGGGCGCCGACCCCGTCGCCGGCGCGATGCTGCACGCCTCCGCCGCGCGCGGCAAGCGCCTTGACGCCTTCGTCGTGCGCAAGGCCGCCAAGGCGCACGGCATGCAGCGCCGCGTCGAGGGGCCGGACATCAAGGGGCGCCGCGTTCTCGTCGTCGAGGACACCTCCACCACCGGCGGCTCCCCGCTCACCGCCGTCGAGGCCGTGCGCGAGGCGGGTGCCGAGGTCGTGGGCGTCGCGACCATCGTGGACCGCGCCACCGGTGCCGGCGAGAAGATCACCGACGGCGCCGGGGTCCCGTACCTCTTCGCGTACTCCAAGGACGACCTCGGCCTGGACTAGAGCCGGACCGGTTCCGGTATGTGGCGGGCGGCCTGAGCCGCCCGGCAGATCTGGAAAGATGGGGGCGACGATGACGTCGCCCCCTTAGGTCAGGGCCAAGCACACACCCGCACATCACAAGGAGCGGACACATGCCCATCGCAACCCCCGAGGTCTACGCCGAGATGCTGGACCGGGCGAAGGCAGGCAAGTTCGCCTACCCGGCCATCAACGTGACCTCCTCGCAGACGCTGCACGCCGCACTGCGCGGTTTCGCGGAGGCCGAGAGCGACGGCATCATCCAGATCTCCACCGGTGGTGCGGAGTTCCTGGGCGGCCAGCACAACAAGGACATGGTGACGGGCGCCGTGGCCCTCGCCGAGTTCGCGCACATCGTCGCCGCGAAGTACGACATCACCGTCGCGCTGCACACCGACCACTGCCCCAAGGACAAGCTGGACACGTACGTCCGTCCGCTGCTCGACGTCTCCGCCGAGCGCGTCAAGGCCGGCCGTAACCCGCTCTTCCAGTCGCACATGTGGGACGGCTCCGCCGAGACCCTCGCCGACAACCTGGCCATCGGCCAGGAGCTGCTCGCGAAGGCCGCCGCCGCGAAGATCATCCTTGAGGTGGAGATCACCCCGACCGGTGGCGAGGAGGACGGCGTCACGCACGAGATCAACGACGAGCTCTACACGACCGTCGACGACGCGCTGCGTACGGCCGAGGCCCTCGGCCTGGGCGAGAAGGGCCGCTACCTCCTGGCCGCGTCCTTCGGCAACGTCCACGGCGTCTACAAGCCGGGCAACGTCGTCCTGCGCCCCGAGCTCCTGAAGGACCTCCAGGAGGGCGTCGCCGCCAAGCACGGCAAGCCCGCGGGCGCGCAGCCGTTCGACTTCGTCTTCCACGGCGGCTCCGGCTCGACCGCCGAGGAGATCGCGACCGCCCTGGAGAACGGCGTCGTGAAGATGAACCTCGACACGGACACGCAGTACGCCTTCACGCGTCCCGTCGCGGACCACATGTTCAAGAACTACGACGGCGTCCTGAAGGTCGACGGCGAGGTCGGCTCGAAGAAGACGTACGACCCCCGCACCTGGGGCAAGGCCGCCGAGGCGGGCATGGCCAAGCGTGTCACCGAGGCGTGCGCGAACCTGCGCTCCACGGGCACGAAGCTGAAGTAGGCACCCGGGCTCAGCCCATTTTTCGCGCCGGAGGGCCCGGTACCCCGTTCCAGGACGGGGTACCGGGCCCTTCGCGTGGCGCCATGCCGCAGACTGGAACCCATGGCCATTCACAAGGATCTGCTCGGGGGACCGCCCCCGACCCACCTGCCCGACGACCCGGAGCCGCGCGAGCTGCTCGCGAACGGGGCGGTGCCCGCGGACGTCGCGGCGAAGTACCCCACCTCCTCCCTCGCCTGGGCGCAGCTCGCCGACGAGGCGTTCGAGCGGGGCAGCGTCGTCGAGTCGTACGCGTACGCCCGCACCGGCTACCACCGCGGCCTCGACTCGCTGCGCCGCAGCGGCTGGAAGGGCCACGGCCCGGTGCCGTGGGAGCACGAGCCGAACCGCGGCTTCCTGCGGGCCCTGCACGGCCTCGCGCGCGCCGCGCAGTCCATCGGCGAGCAGGAGGAGTACGAGCGCTGCGCCGGCTTCCTGCGGGACTCCTCGGAGACGGCCGCGGACACCCTGGGCTAGTCCCCGCACGTGCGTGACC
This sequence comes from Streptomyces sp. NPDC054872, assembly GCF_053610705.1. Taxonomy (NCBI): domain Bacteria; kingdom Bacillati; phylum Actinomycetota; class Actinomycetes; order Kitasatosporales; family Streptomycetaceae; genus Streptomyces; species Streptomyces sp. NPDC054872. The sequence goes on from NZ_JBSGYY010000038.1 coordinate 34,593, forward strand.
TGCCTGGACGCCGCTGTGACCAGGCAGGTCTTGCCGTTTCGTGGGATGTTGCAGAGGATGCCGGTGGGGACCGGGGCCCCCGTGTCGGTAACGGCAGGGGCGGACCGCTACCCGGAGTACGTATCAAGGAGATCGCGATGTCCCAAGACGCGGACACCCCGAACCTCGACTTCGCAGGAACCACCCCGTACGAGGACTACGTCCAGGCGGACGTCCTCACGCACCTCCAGCACCTGCGCTCCGACGACCCCGGAGAAATGGTCTTCCTGGTCACCACCCAGGTCATGGAGCTGTGGTTCACGGTCATCGTGCACGAGTGGGAGACCGCGTCGCACGCCCTGCGCCGCGACGAGATCCCCACCGCCGTGGCCGCGCTCAAGCGCAGCCTGCGCGAGCTGGAGGCGCTGAACGCCTCCTGGCGCCCGCTGGCGCAGCTCACCCCCGCCCAGTTCAACTCCTACCGTGGCGCGCTCGGCGAGGGGTCCGGATTCCAGTCCGCGATGTACCGCCGCATGGAGTTCCTGCTCGGCGACAAGTCCGCGTCCATGCTGGTGCCGCACCGGGGCGCGCCGCGCGTCCACGCGGAGCTGGAGAAGGCGCTCCAGGAGCCGAGCCTGTACGACGAGGTCCTCGCCCTGCTCGCCCGCCGCGGCCACGCCGTCCCGGACGCGGTGCTGCAGCGCGACCTGACGAAGAAGTACGAGCCGTCGCCCGAGGTCGAGCAGGTGTGGACCGACCTCTACGCGGGCGACGAGAGCGATGAACTGGCGCGCCTCGGCGAGGTGTTGACGGACGTCGCCGAGCTGGTGTGGCGCTGGCGCAACGACCACCTGGTGGCGACCCGGCGCGCGATGGGCTCCAAGACGGGCACGGGCGGCTCGGCCGGTGTGGCCTGGCTGGAGAAGCGCGCGACGAAGAACGTGTTCCCCGAGCTGTGGACTGCGAGGAGTCATGTCTGAGGCCGACCTCAAGGCGCAGGCGGCGAAGCGGGACGGCGACGACGAACTCGGCGCCAAGCGCGCGGAGTTCGTCCTGGACGACACCGTCTACCTGGACGGGAATTCGCTGGGCGCCCTGCCGGGACACGTCCAGGAGCGGGTCGCCGACGTCATCTCCCGGCAGTGGGGGCAGCTCCGCATCCGCTCCTGGGACGAGAGCGGCTGGTGGACCGCCCCCGAGCGGATCGGCGACCGCATAGCCCCGCTCGTGGGAGCCGCCCCCGGCCAGATCGTCGTCGGCGACTCCACGAGCGTGAACGTCTTCAAGGCGCTGGTGGCCGCCGTACGCATGGTCCGTGACCCGGACGAGGGGCGGGACGAGATCGTCGTTGACGCGACGACCTTCCCCACGGACGGGTACATCGCCGAGTCCGCGGCGCGCCTGACGGGCTGCCGTCTGGTGCCGGTCGCCCCGGGCGAGGTGCGCGACGTCCTCGGCCCGCGCACGGCCGTGGTCCTGCTCAATCACGCCGACTACCGCACGGGACGGCTGCACGATCTGCCCGGCCTCACGGCGGCCGTGCACGACGCGGGCGCGCTCGTGGTCTGGGACCTGTGCCACACCGCGGGCGCGCTGCCCGTCGGCCTCGACGCGCACGGCGTCGACCTCGCGGTCGGGTGCACGTACAAGTACCTGAACGGGGGGCCGGGCTCGCCTGCCTACATCTACGTACGGGCGGATCTGCAGCCCCGCTTCGACTCCCCGCTGCCCGGCTGGAACTCGCACGCCGAGCCCTTCGGGATGCGGCCGGAGTTCGAGGCGGCGGACGGTGCCCTGCGGGGGCGGGTCGGTACGCCGGACATCCTGTCGATGCTGGCGCTCGACGCGGCGCTCGACGTCTGGGACGGCGTGTCCGTCGAGGCGGTGCGGGCCAAGTCCCTCGCCCTGACGGACTTCTTCGTCGAGTGCGTGCGGGCCTATGTGCCCGAGGGCCGGGTCGAGGTGCTCACCCCGGCGGCGCACGCCGAGCGCGGCAGCCAGGTCGCCCTGCGGTGCCACGGGGCGGGTGACGTGATGCGGCGCCTCATCGAGCAGGGCGTGGTCGGTGACTTCCGGGCGCCGGACGTCCTGCGGTTCGGCTTCACGCCGCTGTACGTCGGCTTCGCCGATGTGGAGCGGGCGGCGGGCGTGCTCGCGCGGACGCTGGACGACTCCGTGAGCTGACGGCGGCAGCCGTTACCGGGCAGGGGCGGGGTAGGGGAAGATCAACCGAACACCCCGCCCCAGCCCCTGGCACCCAACCCCGCAGAGAGGCCCTCGCATGCCGGACGACGCCGCCGTGGCCCGCGATGCCGCCGAGGCCGACGCCGCCTTCTCGCACCCAGCGGTGACTCCCGACACCACCGCCGCGTATGGCGAACACGCCGACCAGGTGATCGACTTCTACGAACCCCGGACCGGCGGCGACGCCCCGGCCCCGCTGGTCGTCGTGCTGCACGGCGGCGCCTGGCGTGCTCCGTACGACCGTCAGCACATCACGCCCTTCGCGGACTTCCTCGCGCGGCGCGGCTTCGCCGTGGCCAACGTCGAGTACCGCCGCGGAAGTTCGATCCCCGCCCAGGGCGAAGGGCCCGTCGCGGGACGCTGGCCCGAGACCTTCGACGACGTGGCCGCCGCCTTCGACGCGCTGCCGGGCCTCGTACGGGAGCATCTGCCGCTGGCCGACACGCGCCGCACCGTGGTGACCGGTCACTCCGCGGGCGGGCACCTCGCCCTGTGGGCCGCCGCCCGCCATGTCCTGCCCGAGGGGTCCCCGTGGCGCATCGGCCGGCCGGCCCCCTTCCGCGGTGTCGTGGCCCTCGCGCCCATCGCCGACCTGCGTGCGGCGCAGGAGCTCGGCGTCTGCTCGGACGCCTCCCTGCAACTGCTCGGCGGTGCGGGGAAGTTCGAGGAGCGGCTGCCGCACGCCGACCCGGCGGCCCTGCTGCCGACCGGCATCGCCACGACCGTCGTCCAGGGGCGCACCGACATCGTCGTGCCGCAGGCCGTCGCCGAGGCGTACGCGGACGCGGCGGCCAAGGCGGGCGAGGTCGTCGGGGTGACGCTTCTCGAAGAGGTCGGGCACTTCCCGCTGATCGACCCGGCCGCCGACGCGTGCGCGGTGGTGGCGGAGGAGATCGCGCAGCTGGCGTTCTGAGGCTTCTGCAGCTGCGGGGGGCTCAGACCTCCACGAGCAGTTCCCGCAGCCCCCGGATCACGAAGTTGGGCCTGCGCTCGGGCTCCGCGGCGAGCGTCAGGCCCGGCGCCCGGCGCAGCAACGCGCCCAGAGACGCCGCGAGTTCGATCCGGGCCAGGGGTGCGCCGATGCAGTAGTGGATGCCCGCGCTGAAGGAGATGTGCGGGTTATCGGCGCGGGCCAGGTCCAGTTCGGCGGGGGCGGCGAACACCGCGGGGTCGTGGTTCGCGGAGCCGAAGAGGAGGGCGACCTCGCTGCCGCGCGGGATCACGGTGCCGTCGATCTCGATGTCGTCGAGGACCCATCGCTCGAAGAGCTGCAGCGGGGTGTCGTACCGCATCAACTCCTCCACGGCGGTGGGGATCAGACGCCCGGGGTCCGCGCGCAGGGCGGCCAGTTGGGCGGGGTTCCTGAAGAGCGCGTACCAGCCGTTGACGGTGGCGTTGACCGTCGCCTCGTGCCCCGCGTTGAGCAGCAGCACACAGGTGGAGATCATCTCCTGCTCGCTGAGGGACTCTCCTTCGTCGTGTGCGGCGATGAGCCCCGAGATCAGGTCGTCGCCCGGCTTCTCGCGGCGCGCGGCGATGAGTTCGCGCAGGTACGCGGAGAATGCGAGCGAGGCCCTGACCGCGCGGCCCGCGGTCTCGTCGGACGGGCTCAGCTCGTACATCCCGCAGATGTCCGCCGACCAGGGCCGCAGCTGGTCCCGGTCGCTCTCCGGGATGCCGAGCATCTGGGCGATCACCGCGACGGGCAGCGGCTCGGCGACGCGGGCGGCGAGGTCCCCGCCCCCGTCGTCCACCAGCTCCCGTACCAGCTGGTCCGCCAACTCCCGTACATATGGCTTGAGTTGCGCGACCGTGCGCGGAGTGAACGCCTTCGACACCAGGCGCCGGATGCGGGTGTGGGTCGGGGCCTCCAGGTCGAGCATGCCGTTGTCGTTCAGGACGTGGAACGGCTCGTGCTCGGGCGGCGGGGCCTGCCGCCCGAACTCCTCGTGCGTGAAACGGTGCAGATAGGTGCGCCCGAGCCGCCGGTCCCGCAGCAGCGCGGACACGTCGGCGTGGTGCGGGATCAGCCACTGGTCGGTGGGTTCGAAGTGGTGGACCCGCCCGGCGGCCCGCAGCCGCGCGTAGGCCGGGTAGGGGTCGGCGACGAACTCGGCCGACCAGGGGGAGAATTCGGCGAGGGGGGCGTCCATAGGGGGACGTTAGGCGCTGTCGGCCCGGCCGGGAAGGGCTGCCCGCCGCTCGGCCGTCAGCCCGGGGTGACCAGCCGTGCCTCGTATGCGAAGACCGCCGCCTGGGTGCGGTCGCGCAGGCCCAGTTTCACCAGGACGCGGCTCACGTGGGTCTTGATGGTGGACTCGGCGACGACGAGGCGCGAGGCGATCTCGCCGTTGGACAGGCCCTGGGCGATGAGGACGAGCACCTCCGTCTCGCGCTCGGTGAGCTCGCCGTACTGCTGCGCCTGCACCGTCGCCGAGAGGCGCGGCGTCTCGCCCAGCTTGGAGAACTCCGTGATGAGGCGGCGGGTCACGGAGGGCGCGAGCAGGGCCTCGCCCGCGGCCACCACCCGTACGCCGTCCGCGAGCTGGCGTGCCGAGGCGTCCTTCAGGAGGAAGCCGGACGCACCGGCCCGCAACGCCTGGTAGACGTACTCGTCGAGGTCGAACGTGGTGAGGACGAGGACCTTCGACGTGACGTCGGCCGCGACGATCTCGCGGGTGGCCTCGATGCCGTTCAGCTCGGGCATGCGGATGTCCATCAGGACGACGTCCGGGTTGAGCTCGCGGACGCGGTCGACCGCCTCGCGGCCGTTGACGGCCTCGCCCACGACCTCGAAGTCCGGCATCGCGTTGAGCAGGACCGAGAAGCCTTCGCGGACCATCATCTGGTCGTCGGCGATCAGTACGCGGATCGTCATTCCTGGCCTCCGGCCGGTTCGTGCGCGGACGCGACCGGCAGGAAGACGGTGACCTCGTAGCCCCCGTCGGCGGTCTCCGCGGTCGTCATCTCGCCGTCCAGCATCGTGACACGCTCGCGCATGCCGGTGAGACCGTGCCCCGCTCCGGGCGAGGGCTTGACCAGGCCGGTCGCCGGGCCGTTGACGATGCGCAGGCCGAGGCCGCCCAGCACATAGCCGACCTCGACGCGGGCCGTGGCGCCGGGCGCGTGGCGCAGGGTGTTGCTCAGCGCCTCCTGGACGATGCGGTACGCGGAGAGCTCGACGCCCTGCGGGAGTTCGCGGACGGCTCCGGTGACGATCTTCTCGACGTCGAGGCCGGTCTCGCGGACGTTCGCGATGAGCCGGTCGAGGTCGGCCAGGGTGGGCTGCGGGGCGTCCGGCGCCTCGTAGTCCTCCGCGCGTACGACACCGAGGACGCGGCGCAGTTCCGTCAGGGCGGCCACGGCGTTCTCGCGGATCGTGACGAACGCCTGCTCCAGCTCCGGTGGCGGGTTCTCGACGCGGTAGGGGGCGGCCTCCGCCTGGATGGCGACCACGGACATGTGGTGCGCGACGACGTCGTGCAGTTCGCGGGCGATCGTCGTCCGCTCTTCGAGGAGCGTGCGCTTGCCGCGCTCCATCTCGGTGACGGTCCGCTGGGCGCTGACCTCGTGCTTGGCCTCGCGGCGGATGTGCACGAGGGAGGCGGCGAGGAGGGCGAGCGCGGAGACGAAGAGCATCTCCGGGAGGTTGGTGGTGTAGCCGGGGCTGAGGAAGACCTCGGCGGCGATGCCGTACGCCGCCGTGCCGATCCACATCCACGCGCCGGCCCGGGGGCGGGTCCGCAGGGTGATCACCGTCATCACGGTGATGTGCGCGAAGAAGACGCTGTCGGCCCACGGATAGCTGCTGTCCCAGTGGCTGCCGAGGGCGCCGGAGAAGGGCGTGGTCGCGATCAGGACCCACCAGGCGGCGACGGGCCTGAGCAGGGTCATGGCGACGGCGGCGGCCGGAATGAGCCCGGTGAGGACGTAGTCGAGGCCGCCGGTGTCGTCCGCGTAGCCGATGAGGAAGGTGAGGAAGGCGGCGGCGAGGACCGCCGCGTGCGGGGCCCAGCCCGCGTACTGGCGTATGCGGGCGGGGAGGCGCCGGGAAAGGACCCCGTCCGTACGCATCTGGGGCAGTGGCCGGTAGGCGAAGGCACCACGGAAGAGGTCCTGGCGGAGCCCTCCGAGAGCACCCATGGCCAGGCGGAACTCCGGGCTGCGGTTGCTGCCGGGGGCGGTCTTGGTCGCGTCAGTCACGCTTACGAAGGTACGGGGGCGGGGGAGGGGGGTCGTCCCCTCTGGGAGGGGTTCTGCGGGGTCCGCCTCAGGTACTACGGCTGGCCCCTGGGCCTTCACCGGGCGTCGGGGGCGGGGCCCCGTGGCCTTCCCCGGGCGAACGGGCCTTTCCCGCCCACCTGCCCGTTTGCCCCGCGTCTGGGCCCGGGCGAACAGGCCTTCCCGCCCACCCGCCCGTTTGCCCCGCGTCTGGGCCTGGGCGAACAAGCCTTCCCCGGCCGTTGGCGTCGGGCCCGTCACGTGGTCATGTCGCGGTGGCGGAGGCCCGCGAGGCCCGTGGCCGCCAGCGTCGTCGCGGTGGCGAGAAGCGTCCCCACCGGTCCCCACTCCATCGCGGAGCCCGGCACGTTCGGGAGGTGGCCGAACGGAGACACGTCCATCGCCACCTGCGGGAGGTCCAGGGCAGGGCCGATCCAGCCGATCGCCAGGCACACCCCCGCCGCCCCCCACGCCCCCACCGCCACCCGCGGAAACGCCCCCACGAGCAGCACGGCGACGCCCCCCAGCGCCCAGACCGCCGCCACCTGCACCAGGCACGCCCCCAGGATCGGCCCGAGGTCCTTGCCGTATCCGAGGAAGAGTCCGAACCCGCCCACCAGCATCAGCAGCACCGCACCGCCGAAGGCGATCACCAGGTGGCCGGCGGCCCACCGCAGCCGCCCCACCGCGCCCGCGAGGACCGGCTCCGCCCGCTGCGAGGTCTCCTCGCCGTGCAGCCGCAGGACGCAGGCGACCACGTACAGCGAGGCGACCATCCCGAGCAGGCCGACCATCGTGGCGAGGAAGGCTTCCGTGAGGCCGGACTGGCCGCCCATCCGCTCGATGACGTCCCGGGTGTTCCGGTTGTCGCCGACGATGTCCGCCGCCCCCTCGACCATCCCGCCGAAGACGACACCGGCGAGCAGATACCCGAGCGTCCAGCCCAGCACGCTGCCCCGCTGCAACCGCCACGCGAGCCCGCCCGCCGTGCGGATCGCGCCCTTCGCGGGCCCCGGCCGGGTCGGCAGGAAGCTCATGCCGACGTCACGCCGCCCCGCAAGGCCGTACGCGACCGCGCCCTGCGCCACGATCGCGGCGGCGGTCAGGAGCAGCACCCACCACCGCTCACCGGCGTAGGCCCGCAGATTCTCCGTCCAGCCGAGCGGCGAGAGCCAGGTCAGCACGGACTCCCCGCGCTCGCTCCCGGCGTCACCGGCGGCCTTCAGCACGTATGCGGCCCCCAGCGCCCCGGACGTCAGCCCCTTGGCGAGCCGCGCGCTCTCCGTGAGCTGGGCGACGATCGCCGCCGTGGTCGCGAAGAGCATGCCGGTGCCCGCGACGCCGAGGCCGAGCGCGAGGGCCCCGGCCGAGCCCTGCCCGGCCATCCCGCCCGCGACGAGCAGCCCCACGGCCGCGTTCGCCGTGAACGCGGCGAGCAGCGCGGCGGTCAGTGGCGCACGCCGCCCCACCATCGCGGCGGAGAGCATCTCCTGGCGGCCGGTCTCCTCCTCCTCGCGCGTGTGCCGCACGACGATGATCAGGCTCATCACGGCGGCGAGGATCGCGGCGTAGACCCCGATGCGCCAGGCGGACAGCGCGCCGACGGAGTCCCCGAACACCGGCGAGTACAGCGCCCGCATCGAGGAGTTGGCGTTCATCGACCGCATGGCGTCGGCCCGCTCGGCGGCGGTGCCGTACGTCTTCTCCAGGGAGCCCGGCATCGCGAGGACCAGGCCGGCGACGACGGTGATCCAGACGGGCATCATGACGCGGTCGCGGCGCAGGGCGAGCCTCAACAGGGCTCCGGTGCCCGCGAGTCGGCGGGCGGCGCGGGGAGCGAAGCCCGGAGTTCCGGTGACTGCGGTCATCGCGCGACCGCCCCCGCGTCGTCCTGGTAGTGCCGCAGGAAGAGTTCCTCCAGCGTCGGTGGTGTGGAGAGGAGCGAGCGGACCCCGGACTCGGTGAGCGAACGCAGTACGGCGTCCAGCTTGTCGGTGTCGACCTGGAGTGTGACGCGATGCCCGGACACGTCGACATCGTGGACGCCGGGCAGCCGCGCGAGCCCGTTGGGCGGCCCCGCGAGCTCGGCGGTGACGCTGGTCCGCGTCAGATGGCGCAGCTCGGCGAGCGAGCCGGACTCGACGGTCCGCCCCTTCCTGATGATGCTGACGCGGTCGCAGAGCGTCTCCACCTCGCTGAGGATGTGCGAGGACAGGAGGATGGTGCGGCCCCTGTCCCGTTCCTCCTCGACGCACGCCTGGAAGACCTCCTCCATGAGCGGGTCGAGCCCGGAGGTGGGCTCGTCGAGGATCAGCAGGTCGACGTCGGACGCGAAGGCGGCGACCAGGGCGACCTTCTGCCGGTTGCCCTTGGAGTACGTGCGGCCCTTCTTGGTCGGGTCGAGTTCGTACCGCTCGACGAGGTCCGCCCTGCGGGCCCGGTCGAGGCCGCCGCGCAGCTTCCCGTAGAGGTCGATGACCTCGCCGCCGGAGAGGTTGCGCCACAGGGTGATGTCGCCGGGGACGTACGCGACGCGCCGGTGCAGTGCGACCGCGTCACTCCACGGGTCCCCGCCGAGGAGCTGGGCGGCGCCGGAGTCGGCGCGGAGCAGGCCGAGGAGGACGCGGATGGCCGTGGACTTCCCGGCGCCGTTGGGTCCGAGGAAGCCGTGCACCTCGCCCGCCTCGACGTCCAGGTCGAGACCGTCCAGCGCGTGTGTGCGGCCGAACGACTTGTGCAGTCCGGAGACGGTGATTGCCTTCGTCATGTTTCAGAACGTACGCGAACTTCACAAAGTTGTGAAGTTAAGGAAGCGTATAAACTTGGGTGCGCTGGAGGACCGCGCAACCGCACCGAGGAGAGGATCAGTACATGCCCAAGGAGCCGGCGCCGCTGCCGGGCGACCGGGACGGCGAGCTCGTCGGCCGCTTCGTCGAACAGTTCGCCTCGCAGCTGGTCGAGGCGGGCATGCCGAGGATGCCCGCCAGGATCTTCGCGGCGCTCCTCGCATCGGACTCGGGAGCGCTGACATCGGCGGAGCTCGGCGAGCGGCTCCAGGTCAGCCCGGCAGCCGTATCGGGCGCCGTCCGCTACCTCACGCAGCAGCACATGGTGACCCGGGAGCGCGAGCCCGGCTCGCGCCGGGACATCTTCCGGGTGCACAGCAACCAGTGGTACGAGGCGCTGGGCAGCCGGGAAGGGGTGCTCAAGCGCTGGGAGGCCGCCCTGCGCGACGGTGTCTCCAGCCTCGGCCCCGACACCCCGGCGGGGCAGCGCCTGGCCGAGACGCTCGCCTTCTTCGAGTTCATGCAGGAAGAGTTCGAAGCCATGATGGAACGCTGGCGAGTGCGCCGGGAGAGCTTGTTCGGCAAGTAGCGCTTCAGGGCAGGCGCGCGGCGACACAGCGTCAGACAGGCAGCGTCAAGCCCCAGGCACTGGCCCGCACCGACCACGTACGCGTGCGCACGGGACCGCCCACCACCGCGTCCGCCCGGTAGCGGAAATCCGCCCCCGACACCGTCACCGTCCGGGCCCGCACCCGCAGCGGCGACGCCTCGGCGCCCACTGACGAGGGGCGCACCTCCACCTCGGCGAGGCCGTCCTCGGCGGGGTTCACCGAGACCCCCTCGACCGGCTGGTCCAGGTCCACCACGACCACCCCGTCGGCCTCCACCCGCAGTCGCGCCGGAGCGGGCCCCGGCGCCGACGCCACCCGCGCGGGCCGCGCGGCGAGGGTGCGCACGAAGGACTGGCAGGTCCGCAGCCACGGGTGGCCGTCCATCGGTATGCCTCCGGGGACCGAGGCGACGACCGAGGGGATCCGGAGCTCCCCGAGGACCACTCCGTCCCGGTCGTCGACGAGCAGATCCAGCCGCCGCTCGGCCCCTTCGAGCACCGCACGCGCCGCCGCGACCGCCCCGGCGGGCACTCCGAGCGCCCGCGCGAGCGTTTGCGAGGCGCCCACGGGAACTACGGAGAGTGCGCATCGCGCGAGTTCCCGCTCCCGGTGGAGCACCCCCACGGCCCGCGCCAGAGCACGGTCGTCACCGATCACCACAGGGCGCCGCGCACCCCGTCTGGCCAGGGCTTTCGCAAAGTCCTCGGGGCTCTCGGGCAGGCAGACGCGAACGGACGCGCCCGCGCCGAGGACGTCCTTCGCGATCCTTACCGACTCACCGTCCGTGCGCCGGGCGACCGGGTCGATGACGACTAGCAGCTGGTCGCGAGCCGACAACGTGCGCCCCTTTTCTGAGTCCTCGGGTAGCATCTTTGTGCAAGAGCCCCTTGCGCTATTGCGCCAGGGGCTTCGTCTATTCCGGGGCAGCATCCAAGGCACACCCATATGGCGGCTACGGCCCCTGACCTTGGACATGCCCCGCCCGGAAGGGGTGTACGCCTGTGCCCGCACTTGTGCTGCTCGGTGCTCAGTGGGGTGACGAAGGCAAGGGAAAGGCCACTGACCTGCTCGGTGGCTCCGTGGACTATGTGGTGCGATACCAGGGCGGCAACAATGCCGGCCACACGGTCGTCGTAGGCGACCAGAAGTACGCGCTGCATCTCCTCCCTTCCGGGATTCTCTCCCCGGACTGCGTGCCTGTCATCGGCAACGGAGTCGTCGTCGACCCGTCGGTCCTGCTCTCCGAGCTGAGCGGTCTGAACGAGCGCGGCGTCGACACGTCGAAGCTGCTGATCAGCGGTAACGCGCACATCATCACGCCGTACAACGTGACCGTCGACAAGGTGACGGAACGCTTCCTCGGCAAGCGCAAGATCGGCACGACGGGCCGCGGCATCGGCCCGACGTACGCCGACAAGATCAACCGCACCGGCATCCGCGTCCAGGACCTCTACGACCAGTCGATCCTGGAGCAGAAGGTCGAGGCGGCCCTCGAGGTCAAGAACCAGCTCCTCACCAAGCTCTACAACCGCCGCGCCATCGAGGTCGGCCAGATCGTCGAGCAGCTCCTGGAGCACGGCGAGAACATCAAGCGGTACGTCGCCGACACCACGCTGATCCTCAACAACGCGCTCGACGAGGACAAGGTCGTCCTGTTCGAGGGCGGCCAGGGCACGCTCCTGGACGTGGACCACGGCACGTATCCCTTCGTCACCTCCTCGAACCCGACCGCGGGCGGCGCCTGCACGGGTACGGGCGTCGGCCCGACGAAGATCAGCCGCGTCATCGGCATCCTGAAGGCGTACACCACGCGTGTCGGCGCGGGCCCGTTCCCGACCGAGCTCTTCGACCAGGACGGCGAGGACCTGCGCCGCATCGGCGGCGAGCGCGGTGTCACGACCGGCCGTGACCGGCGCTGCGGCTGGTTCGACGCGCCGATCGCGCGGTACGCGACCCGCGTGAACGGCCTGACGGACTTCTTCCTCACGAAGCTGGACGTCCTGACGGGCTGGGAGCAGATCCCGGTCTGCGTGGCGTACGAGATCGACGGCAAGCGCGTCGAGGAACTCCCGTACAACCAGACCGACTTCCACCACGCGAAGCCCGTCTACGAGTACCTCCCCGGCTGGTCCGAGGACATCACCAAGGCCCAGACCTTCTCCGACCTGCCGAAGAACGCGCAGGGTTACGTGAAGGCCCTGGAGGAGATGTCCGGCGCCCCGATCTCCGCGATCGGTGTGGGCCCGGGCCGCACGGAGACGATCGAGATCAACTCGTTCATCTAGCGGATCGGTTCTCCCCGCACATCCGCAGTCCCACGGGCGTCTGGCACGGCAGATGCCCGTGGGTGCGGACCACGTCCTGTCCGTTTCCGCGGATCGCGTACGCGAGGAAGCTCGACGCCAGCGAGTCGGCGGGCGGGCTGCCGTAGGTGTAGGCGTACTCGATCTCGCGGTACGGGTAGCCGCTGGACTGGATGTGGTCGATGGTCGGGGTGTGGCCGTCCAGGCTCACGCGGCGCACGCCCTTGAGGGCGGTCGTGTCGCGCAGCTCGCTGTAGCCGACCGCGCCCGGGGTGGCGGCGACCGTGTCCAGGACCTGTTCCGTGGAGTCGAGTTCGCAGCGGATCACGGGCGCCCGGGGTCCGATGTCCTTCGTGAGGCAGTCGCTCGACGACTCCTGGATCTCCGGGGCGCCCTTGAGGACCCGCTGCTGGAGGGTGACCCGCGTACCGGAGCTCGACCCCCGGCTGACCAGGACCACCGGCAGGTCGGGGCCGCCCCGCAGCTCCTTCCAGTTGCGGATCTCGCCGGTGAAGAGGCGGCGTACGTCCCTCGTGGAGAGGTTCTCGACCGGCACCCTCTCGTTGAGGACGAGGGCGAACAGGGAGACCGCCACCCGCGTCTCGCTCAGCTGCGTGTAGCTGCCCGGGCGCGGCCCGTCGGAGAAGGCGATCACCGGTGGTGAGCCCTCGCCGGGCCCGGTGTCCGTCGCGGCAAGCTCCCTGACGCCGCCGCGGCTGCCGTGCGCGCTCACCTCGATGTCGGAGCCCTCGCAGGCCTTCATGTACTTCTCGGCGAGCTCGGTGGCCACCGGCTGGAACGCGGTCGACCCGGTCAGGGTGAGGCTTCCCGTCTCGCAGTACGACGGCGGCGGCTCGGCGTCGGGGCGCAGGATGAGGCCCGCGAGGCCGAGGATCACCAGGCTCAGCGCGATGGCCACCCGCTGCGACAGCCTGCTGAAGACGGGCGGCTTCTCGTCGGGCGCGGCGCTGTGGTTCTCGTGCGTCTCGCCGCCCTGGATGCCGCCGATGACCGTGTATCCGCTGTCCACGGGGCCGCCGGTCAGCAGGACCAGGAGCTTGTAGTACTCGCCCCGGTTGAGCGGCACGCGCGGGATGTGCAGCCTGCCGGACTCGTAGCCGAGGCCCGTGCCGGGCGCGAAGTGCTCCATCAGATGGTCCGCTTCGGGCGGCAGCGTCACCGCCACCGCGCGGATCGTGCGGTTCTCGAAGACCGCCGTCAGGCCGTGCGGCGAGCGGCCCGTGTAGTCGGCCACGTCGATCGGCAGCGAGCCGTCGTTCTCGACGCGGAGCAGCACCAGCGTCGCGTCCGACATCTCGGGGGCCTCGTCGAAGAGGCCGAGACGCGCGTTGGCGTCGCCCGTACGGACGTTGTCGCCTATCGCCGTGTCCATCTGCTTGCGGTAGCCGATGCGCTTGCGGCGCGGTACGCGGCGTTCGAGCAGCACGGGGACGAACGCGCCGGCGATGCCGACCAGGATGGCGAGCACGGCGATGATGTTTTCGGTGCTCAACCAGTTCATGGGCGGCACGGTAGGCGGCGGTGCCGGGCGTCGGACCCCGCTTGTCCGTCCGGACGTGATCTGTTCGCCCGGGGTTCAACTCGGCACGTCAGGCGGCTGGTTCAGCCCTCCTTGTCGTAGGTGAGGCCCTTGTCCGTGCCCGTGTTCTCCCGGTGCAGCCTGCCGTTCGAGAGCAGCGTCACCGTGCTCGCCTGGCCCGGCCTGCAGGAACTCGCGGGCTGCCCGACGATCACGTCCGTCGGCCCGATGCGCAGGGTGTTGCCGCTCACCGACTCCAACTTGCCCTGGAACACGCAGTGATACGTGCCGCCCGTGTCGGTCGGGCCGTCCGCCGTGATCGAGATGACGGTGTCGCCGACCTCTCCCTGCTGGAGGACGAGCTGACGGGAGTTGCTGCCCAGGTTGTTCTGGATGGACCCGCTCCAGGTGCCGAGGAACTTGTCCGGGACCGTGCCCTCCTCCTTGCCCTTGTCCTCCGACGCCGGTGACGTGGGCGGGTCGTCGGGCTCCGATGAGCCGCCGTCGGAGGGCGTGCCCGGCGTCGTGGGCGCGCTGTTGGACGGCGAGTCGGAGCTCGTGCCGCCCGCCTTCGTGCTGCCCTCGCCCTTCATCACCGCGTACACCGTGCCGCCCGCTCCGATGGCCACTATGACGGCGACCGCGATGAGCGCGGCGGTGGACCGGCCACTGCGGCGCGGGGGCTCGCCCTGAGGGTGGACAAGCGGGCCGTACGGAGGTGTGGGGCCGTACGGGGGCGTGGGGCCGTACGGGCCCTGCTGGGGGTAGCCGTAGCCGGGCGGTTGCTGGGGGTGCTGCTGTGGCTGGGGGTGCTGTTGGGGATAGCCGTACGCCTGCCCTGGCGGGGGAGTGGGCGGCGGTGTCTGCCCGGTGATCATCGTGGGGAGGTGGTCCAGGGGGGTCGCCTCGCCCGGCCTGCCCGGCGGCGGCGGGGTGTCACCGGCGGCGGGCGCCGGCCCGGCGCCGTTCCCCCCGGCGGCTGCGGAGGCCGCCGCGGCTCCGGCTGCGGCTGCTGCGGATCCGGCCGCCGCGGCCCCGGCCTGTCCCCCGGCGGAGTGGGAAGCGGCGCCCCCGCTCCCCGCGGCCAGCTCCTTCGGCGGCGCGAGCGACACCGGCGCACCGGGACCCTTCGCCGAGGGGTCCTTCGCCGAGGGGTCCTGCGTGGACGGTGCCTCCGCGCCGCCCTCGTCCGGATTCTCCGTGTCCAGCAACTGCACGGCGTGGCGGCCCAGTTGGGCCACCAGCGCGCCCGGCAGCCAAGGGTCCCGGGTCCGGCCGCCGTCGCCGAGCGTGTCCTCGGCCCCCGTCCGCTCGAGGAGCTGGGCCAGCGTCGGCCGGTCGGCGGGGTTCTTGCGCAGGCAGTCGCCGACCAGCTCGGCCAGCTCCTCGGGCAGCCCCTGAAGGTCCGGTTCCTCCTGCGCGATACGGAACATCATCGCGTGCACGCCGCTGTTGGCCGTGCCGAACGGCAGCGCGCCCGAAGCCGCGTACGCGAGGACCGAACCCAGGCAGAACACGTCGCAGGCCGGGGTGATCCGGTCGCCCCGCACCTGCTCGGGCGCCATGAAGCCGGGCGAACCGACGAGCGCGCCGGTGCGGGTCAGGCCGCCGTCGGTCACGGTTTCGAGGGCGCGGGCGATGCCGAAGTCGATGACGCGCGGCCCGTCGATCGTGACGAGCACGTTCGACGGCTTGAGGTCGCGGTGGATGAGGCCCGCCGCGTGGATGTCCTTGAGCGCGTTGGCGAGCCCGGCCGCCAGTATCTTCACGGACCGCTCGGGCAGCGGCCCGTGGTCCTGCGAGATGACGCTCTGCAGGGAGGGGCCCGCCACATATCCCGTGGCCAGCCACGGGATCGCCGCCTCGGTGTCCGCGTCGAGCACCGGCGCCGTCCACGCGCCGCCGACCCGCCGCGCCGCCTGCACCTCCTGCCGGAAGCGGTTCCTGAACTCCTCCTGCTCGGCGAGCTCTTCCCGCACGAGCTTCACCGCGACCGTCCGTCCTCGGTCGGATCGCGCGAGATAAACGTGTCCCATGCCGCCCGCGCCGAGTCGCGCGAGCAGTCGATAGGCGCCTATTCGCTGTGGATCCCCGGAACCCAGTTTCTCCATCGCCGCGCCGACCTCCCCCGTTGGTGTGCAACAGATCGAGGATAGTGGGGCGGCAGGACATCGGGGTGCGGACTGCCTGCTACGGCTCCGTAACGGGTTGTTCCGTATCCGCCGCCGCATTTCCTTCCATGCCGGGAAGGACTTTCCCGGCAAGCACTTCGGAAAGCCGCTCCAATACCCGTACGGTCTCCGCGAATTCCTCTTCGCCGAGTGCTTCCGCGAGCCGCGCGGCCACGTCCGCGTGCCCGGGGCTGATCCTGCGGACGGCGGCCAGGCCCTCGTCCGTGGGGCGCAGGATCTTGGCGCGGCGGTGGGCGGGGTTCGGCACGTACTCGGCGAGGCCGCGCCGCACGAGCAGATCGGCGATGCGCTGCACGCTCTGCCGGGTGATGCCCATCGAGCGGGCGATCCCGGCGACGGGCAGGGGCTCGCGCAGGACGGCGCCGAGCACCTGCCACCAGGCGGCGGTGAGCCCGCCCGGCTTGGCAAGGTCGTCCGCCACGGAGAGGAACTGTCCGTTGAGCCTGAAGACCCCGAGGGCGGTGCGGGAGAACAGCTCCTGCTGCTCCCGCACCCCGCGGTCCGCGTCGCCGCTCACGCTTCGAGCACCTCGTAGGCGGAGGCGTCCGAGTCGTGGAACAGGCGGTACCAGGCGTCGAGTTTCGCGCCCTCGAAGGCGCCGAGCCGCCCGAGGATCTCCCGCGCGAAGGCCACGGGTTCGGTCGGCCCCGCCGTGGTCAGCCCGCCGTCGGTGACGGCGTCCACGTCCACGTACCGCTCGCCGCCCTTGTAGCCGGTGGCCGCGAGGTAGAACGACACCGCGCTGGTGTGCGCGCGGTCGTCGAGCAGCCCCTCCTTGGCGAGGCCGGCGGTGGCCCCGCAGATCGCGGCGACCGGGATGTCCGCGTCGAGGAAGGCGCGGGCCGTGCGGCCGAAGGGGGCCAGGTCGTCGCCCGCGTCCCACAGGTCGGCGCCCGGCAGGATCAGCAGCGCGCTGTCCTCGGGCCGCAGGTCGGCGAGGGCCAGGTCGGGCTGGATGCGGACGCCGCCCGCCGTGGTGACGAGCGCCGACGGGTCCGCGGCGACGGTGCGGATCTCGTATCCGGCGCGGGCGAGGAACGCCGTGGCGAATCCGGTCTCCCAGTCGGCGAGCGTGTCGTAAACGGCGAGGTGCACGGGCTTGCGGGACATGGCTGCCTCCGTTGGCTGGGCTCCGTCGGGCTGTTATGTAAGTATGCTGTCATCTCGACAGCATGCTGTCAATAGTGTGCGAGGATCCGGCTCCGGCCCGTTAACCCTCACCGGGGGCGCCCTTAACCCGCCGATCCCTAGCGTCCTGGTCATGGACAGCGCAGAGAACCTCGGACAGATGGCCGCCCACCTCGGCCTCGACCTGGTGGCCGTGACCCTCCTGACCTTCGGGGTCTTCTATCCGCGGCACCGCAGAAGGGAGTTGGTCCCCGCCTATCTCGCCCTGAACGTCGCGCTCTTCGCGGTCGTCTCCGCCCTCGCGAGCGCAGGCGGCAACGGCGGGCTCGCGCTCGGGTTCGGGCTCTTCGGGGTGCTCTCCATCGTGCGGCTCCGCTCGGACGCCCTGCAGCACCAGGAAGTGGCGTACTACTTCATCACCCTCGTCCTGGGTCTCCTCTGCGGGCTTCCGGGCCTGGACCTGCCGGTCGCCGCCGGGCTCGCGGCGGTGCTGCTCCTGGTGATGTACGGCGCCGACCACCCCCGCCTCTTCGCCGGTGACCGGCGCGCGGTCGTCACCCTGGACGCCGTGTACCGCGAGGAGACCGAGCTCCGCGCCGAACTGGCGCGGCGCCTCGGGCAGCCGCTCGGCTGGAACGTCCGGGAAGTCGACTACGTACGGGACCTGATGGTTCTGGAAGTCCGTTTCCGGCAACCGGAACCTTCGGAGCGGTCCGGGGAGTTCGTACGTACGACACCACGACGCCGCACGACCCGGTCCCGCACGCCTGCCGTCCCCCACCAGAAGGAGACCGTGTGAACCCCGCCGTACGCGCCATCGGACGGGCCGCGCTCGCCGCGCACCCCATCGCGCTTGACGAGGTGAACGCGCGGGCGGAGCTGCTCGCCCGCTACGACAACAGCTACCTCGTGCCGGTCGAGATCTTCGACGACCTGGCCGCGCTGCTCACGGACCCGCGCCGCGCATCGGGCCCCTTCCGGGCCCTGAGCATCGGAGGCAAGCGCTGGTTCGGCTACCACTCGACGTACTACGACACCCCCGATCTCCTGACCTACCACCACCACCGGCAGGGCAGACGGCTGCGCTACCGCATCCGGGAGCGCGTCTACCAGGACAGCGGGGAGCGGCAGTTCGAGATCAAGCTGAAGAGCGGCCGCGGCGAGACGGTCAAGCACCGCCAGCGTCTCCGGGGCGAGGACCGCGTGCTCGACGCCGAGCGGCAGGGGTTCCTCGCCGGGGTGCTGAGCGGGTCGTACGGGATCGAGGCGCCCGGCGGGCTGACCAGGGCGCTGGTCACCGAGTACCAGCGGGCGACCTTCGTGGCCGACGGCCAGCGGATCACCTGCGACGCGGGGCTCGTCGTGCGGGACGTGGCCACCGGGCGGTCGGTGGCGGCCGACTCCGGGCTCGTCCTGGTGGAGACCAAGACGAAGGGGCATCTGACGGAGGCGGACCGGGTGCTTCACCGGTACGGGGTGCGGGCCGCGGACTTCACGAAGTACTGCGGCGGGTTCGCCGCGCTGCGGCCCGAGTTGGGGGTCAACCGGTGGGCCCGGGCCGTCCGGGTCGCGTTTCCGCGGGCCGCGGGGGCGCCTGCGGGAAGGTGAGGGTCACGCGGGTGCCGCGGGTGGCGTCCGACGTGATGTCGAAGGTGCCGCCGGCGTCCTCGGCCGTGCGGCGCGCGATGTCCAGGCCGAGTCCGGTGGAGCCGCCGCCGCTGGCGCCGCGTGCGGCCGCGTACGTGGGCGGGAGACCGGGGCCCTCGTCGGCGACGGTGAGCTCGGTCCTGCCCGCCGGGGTGGCGCGGACGGTGATGCGGAGCGGGGTGCCCTGGGGGGTGTGGTCGAGGACGTTGCCGATGAGGGCGTCGATGGCGGCGGCCAGATCGTCCTCGGGAACGGGAACGGGGCGCGCGTCCTCCCCGGCCGCGATCTCGGTCGTGCGCCCCTGATCCTCGGCGAGCGGCAGCCAGAACGTGGCACGTTCGCGCGTCACGGCGGCCAGGTCCGCGTACGGGGCGTCCCTAAAGGTCCTGCGGGCCTTGCGGATCACGTCGTCGACACTGCGCTCCAGGGCGGCGACGTCCGCGGCGATGCGGTGCGCCTCCTCGGTGTCGCGGAGGGTCTCGGCGTCCAGTCGCAGGGCGGCGACGGGGGTACGCAGGCGGTGGGCGAGGTCGGCGGCGTTCTCGCGCTCGGCGGCGAGGAGTTCGTCGATGCGGGTGGCGAGGCGGTTCAGCTCGCCCGCGACGAGGCGCAGTTCGGGCGGGCCCTCGGGAGTGGCGCGTGCCGTGAGGTCGCCGGCGGCGAGCCGGTCCGCGGTGCCGGCCAAACGGCGGGTGGCGCCGACCAGACGGGCGCCGAGGCGGTCGGCGAGGAGCAGCCCGATGAGTACGAGGCCGACCCCGATCCCGGCGAGCACGAGCCAGGACGTCATGGTGCCCGCGTACAACTGGCGCTCGGTCACCGTGACTTGCACGACGGCGGTGCCGCCGGTCGCGCCCTGGACGGGGACGAGGACCTGACGGCCACCGGTGGAGGGTTCGTAGGTGAAGGCGCGGCCGGTGCGGGCCAGACGGACGGCGTCCGAGACGCGGCCCCTGGGCCCCGGCCCGATGACGGCGCCGTCCCCGAGGACGATCGAGGTGGTGGGCAGATCCTGGGTGTTGACGCTCTCCACGGTCTGCTCGGCGGTCTCGCGCTCGTCGGGACCGGCGAGCGCGGGCCCGAGCGCATGCGCCACACACTGGGCACGTGCGGTGGCCTCGGCGGTGGTGCGGTCGGCGGCGTGAGTGCGGGTGAGGAGCGTGAGGGGCACGAGGAGAGCGGTGAGCACGAGGGCGGTGGTGGCGGCGGTGAGGAGGAGGAGCCTGCGCCGCATCAGCGGGCCCCGGGGCCTTGGGCGGGGGTTTCCGCGCCGTCGGACGCCTCCGGTTCGGACGCCTCCGGTGGGGTCAGCTTCACGCCCACCGTGCGGACCGTATGGAGGTAGCGGGGGGCCTGAGCCGTCTCGCCGAGTTTTCTGCGGAGCCACGAGAGGTGGACGTCCACCGTCTTGTCGGCGCCGCCCAGGGGCTGCTGCCAGACCTCGGCGAGGAGTTCGCGACGGGATATCACCTGGCCGGTGCGGTGCGCGAGGTAGGTGAGGAGGTCGAACTCACGCGGGGTGAGATCCAAGGGGCGGCCGTCCAGGGTGACTTCGCGGGAGGCCGGGTCGATGGCCAGGCCCCCGACACGCAGGGGCTCCTCCGCCACGTCGGGCGAGCCGAGCCGGCGCAGGACGGCCTTGACGCGGGCGTCCAACTGGGCGGCGCCGAACGGCTTGACGATGTAGTCGTCGGCCCCGTCCTCCAGGATCGCCACCATCTCCGGTTCGTCGTCGCGCGCGGTCGCGACGATGACGGGTACGTCACTGACGGCGCGGAGCATGCGCAGGACCTGCCCGCCGTCCACGTCCGGCAGCCCCAGGTCGAGCACGACGAGGTCGGGGCGGTGAGTGACCGCCGCGTCCAGGCCCGCCATGCCGCTGGGCGCGGTGGCGACGGCGTGCCCTTTGTCGCGCAGGGCCCGCACCAGGGCGCCGCGCAGCTGGGGATCGTCCTCCACGACAAGAAGATGGGCCATACATCCACCGTAGTCAGGTGCTTTGGGCAGCTCTTAACCGGGCGTTAGGAAACTGTGCGGCACAGTGGCCCGATGAGGAAGTGGCGGAGCGCGGTGGTGACCGCGGCATGGGTCGGGGTGGGTACGGCCGCCGGGGCGCTCGGCGCCTGGCAGTTGGCCACTTCGGACGGCGGCGGCGCGGCACACAGCCGTCCCCTGGACGAGGGCGCGGTGGAGAGAGCGCTCGCGGCGACATCGGCGTCGCCACCGGCCTCCTCCTCCCGGCCCGCGTCGCCTTCGCCGTCCGCGACGCCCTCGAAGACGCCCCCCGACCGCTCCACCCTGCGGTTCACGGGCGGGACGGCGACGGTCGAGTGCAGGGACGACGGGACGGTGTATCTCGTCTCGTGGAGCCCGGCGGACGGCTTCCACATCGACGACGACGTGGAACGGGGCCCGGGCGTGGTGGCCCGCCTGGAGGCGGAACCGAGCGATGACGACGACGAGCGGGACGATCTGCCGTACGAGATCCGCTGCGGGGAGGGCGGGGAGCCGCGGGCGAGGGTGGTGGCGGACGCGGACGATTGATCCAGCCCGCCCGGCGTTCGGTTTTCCAGCCCGGCCGGTGGTTGGTCTTTCAGCCCGTCCGGCGTTTGAGGACGAACGGCCCCGACACACTGTCCAGTGCCCCCCGCCCCCGCGAAACAGACCGCCCATGTCCCGTCCACTCCGTGGACATTTACCCTCGCCCACATGACCCCTCAGCCGAACCCGAACCCCCAGGTCGGCGCCGCCGTGAAGGCAGCAGACCGCGCGCACGTGTTCCACTCCTGGTCCGCACAGGAGCTGATCGACCCCCTCGCCGTAGCCGGCGCCGAGGGCTCGTACTTCTGGGACTACGACGGCAACCGCTACCTCGACTTCACCAGTGGCCTCGTCTTCACCAACATCGGATACCAGCACCCCAAGGTCGTCGCCGCCATCCAGAAGCAGGCGGCCGAGATGACGACCTTCGCCCCCGCCTTCGCCGTGGAAGCCCGCTCCGAGGCCGCACGCCTCATCGCCGAGCGGACCCCCGGCGACCTCGACAAGATCTTCTTCACCAACGGCGGCGCCGAGGCCGTGGAGAACGCGACCCGCATGGCGCGCCTGCACACCGGCCGCCCCAAGGTCCTCTCCGCCTACCGCTCGTACCACGGCGGCACCTCCACCGCGATCAACCTCACCGGCGACCCCCGCCGCTGGGCCTCCGACAACGGCACGTCGGGCGTCGTCCACTTCTGGGCGCCGTTCCTCTACCGCAGCCCCTTCTACGCCGAGAACGAGCGGCAGGAGTGCGAGCGAGCCCTCCAGCACCTCGAGGACACCATCGCCTTCGAGGGCCCGCAGACGATCGCGGCGATCATCCTCGAATCCGTCCCGGGCACGGCGGGCATCATGATCCCGCCGCCGGGTTACCTCAAGGGCGTGCGCGAGATCTGCGACCGCCACGGCATCGTCTTCGTCCTCGACGAGGTGATGGCGGGCTTCGGCCGCACGGGCAAGTGGTTCGCCGCCGATCACTTCGACGGCGGGATCGTGCCCGACCTGCTCACCTTCGCGAAGGGCGTGAACTCCGGTTACGTCCCGCTCGGCGGCGTCGCGATCTCCTCCGCCATCGCCGAGACGTTCGCCCGCAGGCCCTACCCGGGCGGTCTCACCTACTCCGGGCACCCCCTGGCCTGCGCCGCCGCCGTCGCGACGATCAACGTCATGGAGGACGAGGGCGTCGTCGAGAACGCCGCCCGCGTCGGGACGGAGATCATCGCCCCCGCCCTCGCGGAGCTCGCCGAGCGGCACCCGAGCGTCGGCGAGGTCCGCGGCCTCGGCATGTTCTGGGCCCTGGAGCTGGTCAAGGACAAGCAGACCCGCGAGCCCCTCGTCCCGTACAACGCCACGGGCGAGGCGGCGGCCCCGATGGCCGCGTTCGGCGCCGCCGCGAAGAAGCAGGGCCTGTGGCCCTTCATCAACATGAACCGCACCCACGTGGTCCCCCCGTGCAACATCACGGACACGGAGGCCAAGGAGGGCCTCGCGGCGCTGGACGTAGCGCTGACGGAAGCGGACAAGCACACGGTGTAACCGCCTCCATGGCGCACCCCGTGCGGGGCACCCGCCGCCGGGCGCCGGGAAACCGGACGCCCGGGGCCGGGAACTCCGACCGCGTAGTCTGACGTGCTCGTAAGCGAACGACGACCACCGAGACGACTCCGCGAGGGAACCCAGATGCCCGGCACCGACGGCTCCGCCGTCATCCGCAGCACTCTGCGCCAGCAGATCGCCGACGCGCTGCGCGACGAGATCCTCGGCGGCCGTCTGGAGCCGGGGCAGGAGTTCACGGTCAAGGAGATCGCCGAGCAGTACGGCGTCTCCGCGACCCCGGTCCGCGAGGCCCTGGTGAACCTCGCCGCGCAGGGCCTCCTGGACGCCGACCAGCACCGCGGCTACCGCGTCCACGAGCACTCCCTCGCCGACTACCGCGGCATGCTGGAGGCCCGCGGGCTCGTCGCCGACGGAATCTTCCGCGACCTCGCGAAGAACGGCACCCCGCTGGGACCCAAGAGCCAGAAGGAGACCACCGCCGCGCTGATCTCCGTACGCCGCCGTGGCGAGGAAGCGGCGCGCGCCGCCTGCGCGGGTGACCTGAACGTCCTCATCGGCTACGACCTGCGCTTCTGGCGCGAGCTCAGCGCCCTCTTCGGCAACCCCTACCTCTCGGACTTCCTGCACCGCATCCGCGTCCAGTCCTGGGTCTGTGCCGTCACCTACCTGCGCCGCGCCGTCGAACGCGGCGACGGCGACCTGCGCGGCACCCTGTGGGCCCGGCACACCGAGCTCGTCGACGCCCTGGCGCACCGCGACCCCATGGCCGCGCACGCGATCATCGACGAGTACAACGCCCACTCACTCGCCCTCATCGAGCGGCTGGCCGCTGCATGAGCGTGGATCTGACTGTCGTCGTCCCCGCCTACAACGAGGAGCGGCGCCTGGCCCCCACGCTCGCCGCGATCCGGGCGTATCTGGAGGGCGGGTCCGAAGGCGGCGACCGCGGCACCCGGTGGGAGCTGATCGTCGTGGACGACGGCTCCACCGACGGCACTCTCGACATCGCGGCCGACGCCGAGGCCGCCGACCCCCGTGTCCGGCTCATCCACTCCGGCCGCAACCGCGGCAAGGGACACGCCCTGCGCCTGGGCGTCCTGGCCTCGCGCGGCGACCGCGTCCTGATCACCGACGCCGATCTGGCCACGCCCATCGAGGAGCTGGAGTGCCTCGACAAGGCGCTCTCCGACGGCCACGAGGCAGCGATCGGGTCCCGCGCGGGTGCCGGCGCCACGATCGAGGCCCACCAGCACCGCCTGCGCGAACTCCTCGGCCGTACCGGCAACTTCCTGATACGAACGGTCGCCGTCCCCGGAGTCCGCGACACCCAGTGCGGCTTCAAGCTCTTCGACGGCGACCGTGCCCGCGAGGCCTTCGCCGCGTCCCGTCTGCGCGGCTGGGGCATAGACGTCGAGATACTGCAGTACTTCCGCCGCTCCGGCTGGCCGGTCGCCGAGGTGCCGGTGCGCTGGGCGCACCAGGAGGGCTCGAAGGTCCGCCCGTTCGACTACGTGAAGGTCCTCGCCGAGCTGACCTCGCTCAAGGCCCGTACGGTCCGGCCGAAGGACCTGCTCGTGGCGGCGTTCTTCCTGGCCATGGCGGTCACCCTCTACTCGGGCCGCTGGGTCGCGCCCGGCGCCCGCTATCTCCCCGACTCCCTCCAGGACCAGAACCAGTGGGAGTGGTTCTTCGCGGTGACGGCGGACAACGTCCGCCACCTCCAGAACCCCCTCTTCACGCATCTCCAGAACTTTCCCGACGGCGTGAACCTCATGGCCAACACGGTCATGCTCGGCCTCTCCGTCCCCTTCGCCCCCGTGACCTGGCTCTTCGGTCCGGCCGTCGCCCTCAACGCGGCGATGACGCTGGGCCTGGCCGCCACCGGGGTCGCCTGGTACTGGCTGATCCGCAAGCGTCTCGTACGCCACCGGGGCGCGGCAGCCGTCGGCGCGGCACTGGCGGCCTTCGCGCCACCGATGATCAGCCACGCGCACGCGCACCCGAACTTCATGGTCCTGTTCATGATCCCGCCGATCATCGACAGGGCGCTGCGGCTCTGCGAGGGCCGCAGGGTCGTACGGGACGGGGTCGTCCTCGGGCTCTTCACGACGTACCAGATCTTCCTCGGCGAGGAGCCGCTGCTGCTCGCGGCGGTGGGCATGCTGCTGTTCGCCGCGGCGTACGGCGCGGTGCGCCGTGACGTGGCGAGGGAAACGTTCCGCCCCTTGGCGCGCGGCCTCGGAGTGGCGGTGGCCGTGACCCTGCCGCTGGTCGCGTTCCCGCTCTACTGGCAGTTCTTCGGGCCGCAGAGCTACACGAGCGTGCTGCACGGCGACAACGCCGGGAACAGTCCGCTGGCGCTCATCTCCTTCGCGGAACGCTCGCTGGCGGGCAACGAGGAGACGGCGGCCGCCCTCTCCCAGAACCCGACCGAGCAGAACGCGTTCTACGGCTGGCCCCTGGTCGCGCTGGCCTTCGCGATCGTCGTACGTCTCTGGGAGCGGGCGGTGGTGAAGGCGCTGGCCTGCACGGTCATCGCGGCGGCCGTCCTCTCGCTGGGCCCGAGGTTCCGCATCCCGCTGACGGACGTCGTGCTGCCAGGACCCTGGGCGCCCCTCGCTCACGCGCCCCTCTTCGAGTCGGTCATCGAGTCGCGGGTGGCCATGGTGTGCGCCCCGGCGCTCGGCATGCTGGTGGCCCTCGCGCTGGCCGATCTCCTCACCTCCGCGCGCCGCATGACGGCCGCGCGGTACGCGGGCGTGGCCGCGGTCGCCCTCGCGCTGCTTCCGATCGTGCCGGCGCCGCTGAAGGCGGTGGAGCGGGCGCGGCCCCCGGAGTTCATCGCCGACGGGACGTGGCGCCAGTACGTGGGGGAGGGCGAGACCCTCGTACCGATACCGCTGCCGGACCCGGCAGGCGCGGAGGCGCTGCACTGGCAGACCACCGCAGGACTGGGCTTCAGCCTGCCCGGCGGCTACTTCAACGGGCCGTGGGGGCCGGACCGTATCGGCATCTACGGCGCGTCGCCCCGCAACACCTCCAACCTCCTGCGGGACGTCCGCTCGGCGGGCCGCGCCCCGCAGATCACGGACGCGTGGCGCAGGGCGGCGCGCGAGGATCTGGCGTACTGGAAGGCGGGCGTCCTGGTCCTGGCGCCGCAGGAGCACGACGCCGAACTGCGGGTGACGGTGGAGGAACTCCTTGACCGCCCCGGAAAGTGGGTAGACGGGGTGTGGATCTGGGATTTGCACGAGGGGAGCTAGGGGCGTCCGCCCGGACTACGCTGCCTGCACGCGAGGAACGTCCGACGTCCGATATGCCGTCCCCGTACGAGCCTGCTCATGAACCTGACCTGAGGAGCACCCTTGGCCTGTGACCTGTGGCTGGTCCCGCTCGTCGACGTGCTGTGCCACAGCCCCGACAATCCCTTCGCGGAGGAGATCGCGACGTACGACAAGGCGCTGCACGAGGCCGGCCTGCCGCCCGTTCCCGTCTTCGCCTACATGCCGGGCCTCTCCGGGGACGTGGCCCCGGTCGCGGGCTTCGACTACGACGCGCTGCACTTCCTGCGCCGGGCGTATCTGCTCCAGGTCTGCGGCCTCGAGGTCACGCCGGTGGACGAACTGGGCGGGGACTACGAGCAGTTGCTGGAGATGTTCGACGCGACGGCCCAGCAGTCGCATCTGGTCTGGCACTACGACCACGCGGGGGCGTACGTCCCCGTCGACTTCCCCGCCCCGCTCTCGAACGACGAACTGCTCTCGGGCGGAGGGCCGTTGGGCTCGTCCCAGGCGCTGCTCCGGGAACTGGAGTTCGTGGCCCCGTCGATCGGCATCGACGCGGCCAACCCCCCGCGCCCGCCGACCCCGCCCGAGGCCCCCACCTCCCTGGAGGAACCGGCGGCCCCGGCCCCACCGGACGACAGCCCCTTCGCGAGGGAACGTCACGTATGGCTGGGCCTGCACGCGGCGACCACCCGGAGCCTGGCCCAGGGATCCATGATCATCTACAGCTGACCGGGGGGCGGTCTTTCAGCCCGTCCGGCGTTCGAGGACGAACTCGGCGGAGCCGGTGATCCACCGAGCCACGTACGGGGTCTGGGGCCCAGCCCCAGTTTCGGGAAGGGGCGGGATCGGGGAAAGCCCCGCAGGGCCCGCCCTGACCCGCACCCGCCCCACGCCCCCGCCGGGGGCCCTCACCGCGGCTCAGGCGGACGCTGCCGAGGCATGTTCGGGCGCGCCCCCGGCGGCAGAGCGGCCCGGACAGGCGAGGCGCCCGCCTCCCCACGGGAGGCCGGAACCACCGCCTGCATGGCCAGCGGCGCGGGCCCCGACCGGAACTCCACCATCCAGTCCGCGGTCTCGGCCCGCACGAGCTCTGTCACATCCTCCGAGAACCGCCGAAGCACCCCGAGACACCGCTCGGCGGCCTCACTGGCGGTCCCCTCGGTGGGCCCGAGGACCTCCCGCACACTCTCCGACGCCCAGTCGAACTGCAGCACCTGGAGCCGCCGCTGCACGGCCTGCGCGGTGGCCACGTCCCGCATCCACCCGGACGTCAGACCGAAGAACCGGTCGCACGCCACGCACGCCGCCCCCGCGAGCAACGAGACGAACCCCCAGGTGGCGAGACCCCCCACCGCCCCCGCCAGATCGAGCAGCGGAAGAACCCCCGCGCCGACGGCCCCCGTGGCCGCCCCCACCCGCGCGAGCCGCGCCCCGCGCCGCTTCCAGGCCCGGTCGGACAGGTACCACTCCGCGGTGTTGAGCGCCCCGCGCTCCACCCACCGGTACAGCTCGTCGAGCCGCTGGGCGGGCTCGCCCCAGTCGCCGAGGGGAAAGGCCCGCCCCGTCAGATCCCCGGTCCGAGAGCCGTCCCCACCCCCGGAAGCCCCACCGGGAGCACCCCCAGGAGTGCCCTGGTGCGCACCCGCCCCGGCACCCTGCCCCTCCTGGGGCACCCCCTCGGGCTGCATCTCCGGCTGGCTCACCCGGCACTCCCTCTTACCTCTACGAGATCCCTGACTGTCACCTGCGGCAGTTCCTTACGGTGCTCGCACTGTGACAGTTGGTACTGATGGCGCTTGTGGTGCTGACGCGACTGATGTCATCTGCTCATGCGCATGCGCAGCCCCAGTCCTACCGCCCAATGGGTGGCCCTGAGCCCGTTTTCGCGGTATTTCCGCCCGGAAGAGGTGCTTGATCAGGTATAGGGAGACGGTCGGTCTCACTCGAAAGAGTGCTGGGGCGAGGGCACCCTGGACCACGTAGGCTCATTCCAGGTGGAAAAAGCATCGCCAGACCCGCCGAACAGACCTACCAGCAGACCGACGAACAGGAGCTGATCGTGATCCCCGGTGGTGGCCAGCCCGACATGCAGCAACTGCTCCAGCAGGCCCAGAAGATGCAGCAGGACCTCGCGACCGCGCAGGAGGAGCTCGCGCGCACCGAGGTCGAAGGCCAGGCGGGCGGCGGCCTCGTCAAGGCGACGGTCACCGGTTCCGGTGAGCTGCGCGGCCTGGTGATCGACCCCAAGGCGGTCGACCCGGAGGACACCGAGACCCTCGCGGACCTGGTCGTCGCGGCGGTCCAGGCGGCGAACGAGAACGCGCAGGCGCTCCAGCAGCAGAAGCTGGGCCCGCTGGCACAGGGCCTGGGCGGCGGAGGCATCCCGGGCCTTCCCTTCTAAGAGGGCCACGGGCCAACTACCGTACGTATCAAAGCTCGATACTCGGCAACGGCAAGAACAGGAAAGGGAAAGGCACCCCGTGTACGAAGGCGTGGTTCAGGACCTCATCGACGAGTTGGGCAGGCTGCCCGGCGTCGGTCCCAAGAGCGCGCAGCGGATCGCCTTCCACATCCTGCAGACGGAGCCGACGGACGTACGCCGCCTCGCCCACGCCCTCCTTGAGGTGAAGGACAAGGTCCGCTTCTGCGCGACCTGCGGGAACGTCGCGCAGGAAGAGCTCTGCAACATCTGCCGCGACCCGCGCCGCGACCTCAGCGTCATCTGCGTGGTCGAGGAGCCGAAGGACGTCGTGGCGATCGAGCGTACGCGCGAGTTCCGGGGGAAGTACCACGTACTGGGCGGAGCGATCAGCCCGATCGAGGGGGTCGGACCGGACGACCTGCGCATACGAGAACTCCTCGCGCGCCTGGCGGACGGCACGGTCACGGAGCTGATTCTGGCCACGGACCCGAACCTGGAGGGCGAGGCGACGGCGACGTACCTCGCACGGATGATCAAGCCCATGGGCCTGAAGGTCACCCGCCTGGCCAGCGGGCTCCCTGTCGGGGGAGATCTGGAATACGCGGACGAGGTCACCCTGGGCCGCGCCTTCGAGGGGAGACGACTCCTAGATGTCTGAGAAGCAGCAAGAGAAGTCCACGAATCCGGCGGAAACCCCGGCCCCGGCAGCGGCAGCGGCCCCCGCGACGTCACCGGCCGCGGCCCCGGGCGCCGAGCCAACCGTCCTGCTGCACGCCTCCGCCCAGGACCCGGACTCCTTCGCGGTGCAGATCTCGGATCAGATCGAGAGCTTCATCGTGGCGGTGACGGAGGTCGCGAAGGGCGACGAGCCGGACTCGGCCGTGCCCTTCCTCCTCCTGGAGGTCTCCCAGCTCCTCCTCGCCGGCGGCCGCCTGGGCGCGCACGAGGACATCCTCCCCGAGGAGCGCTACGAACCGGACCTCGGCCCGGAGCGCGACGTGGACGACCTGCGCGAACGCCTGGCCGCCATGCTGGAGCCGGTGGACGTCTACTCCGAGGTCTTCGACCCGTACGAACCGCGCAAGGCCCCGGTGGCGGCCCGCATCTCCGACGACCTCGCGGACGTCGTCGCGGACCTCTCCCACGGCCTGGCCCACTACCGCGCGGGCCGCACGACCGAGGCCCTGTGGTGGTGGCAGTTCTCGTACTTCTCCAACTGGGGCTCCACGGCCTCGGCGACCCTGCGCGCCCTCCAGTCCCTGGTGGCCCACGTCCGCCTGAACCAGCCCCTTGAGGACCTCAACGGCCTGGACACGGACGAGGACCTGGCAGAGGAGGCCCTGGCGGAGGCGGCGGGCAAGGTCATGGCGGAGGAGATCGCCGGGCCCCTGGGCCTCAGGACGGTCAAGTAGCTTCCGGGAGGAGCCGGGCGCCGGGGCCTTCGCCCCGCCCGCCCCCCCCCGGCGGCTCGCTGTGACCCGCCCCACTTTCCGGAGTGTCCGACTCCCCGCTGGGCATGTGCCAAGCCGAGCGGTCGAAACGTACGTCCCGAGCAGCGGGAGCGTATGCCGTCGGATGATCACCTGGTGGGCGGGACATCTCACCATGTGATATCTGTGCGGCGAATTTCGGCCGCTCGTTAAACTGAGCCGACCGCAGCAGTGCGGTGAAGACGGACTGAGCGAGGAGCGCACGTGAGCCTTGTCGTGCAGAAGTACGGAGGCTCCTCCGTAGCCGATGCCGAGGGCATCAAGCGGGTCGCCAAGAGGATTGTCGACGCCAAGAAGAACGGCCATCAGGTCGTTGTCGTGGTGTCCGCCATGGGTGACACGACGGATGAGTTGATCGATCTTGCCGGGCAGGTATCTCCGATCCCTGCCGGGCGTGAATTCGACATGCTGCTGACCGCCGGGGAGCGGATCTCCATGGCCCTTCTTGCCATGGCGATCAAAAACCTGGGTCACGCGGCCCAGTCGTTCACGGGCAGCCAGGCCGGTGTCATCACCGACTCCGTCCACAACAAAGCGCGGATCATCGATGTCACGCCGGGCCGCATCCGGGCCTCCATCGACGAGGGCAACATCGCCATCGTCGCGGGGTTCCAGGGTGTCAGCCAGGAGGGCAAGAACATCACCACGCTGGGCCGCGGCGGGTCGGACACGACCGCTGTCGCCCTCGCCGCCGCGCTCGACGCCGAGGTCTGCGAGATCTACACGGACGTGGACGGCGTTTTCACCGCCGACCCCCGTGTGGTGAAGAAGGCCCAGAAGATCGACTGGATCTCGTTCGAGGACATGCTGGAGCTCGCGAGCTCCGGGTCCAAGGTGCTGCTCCACCGCTGCGTGGAGTACGCCCGCCGTTACAACATCCCGATTCACGTGCGCTCGTCCTTCAGTGGACTTCAGGGCACGTGGGTCAGCAACGAACCGCAAGGGGACCGCAAGGTGGAGCAGGCCATCATCTCCGGTGTCGCGCACGACACCTCGGAGGCCAAGATCACGGTCGTCGGCGTGCCGGACAAGCCGGGTGAGGCCGCCTCGATCTTCCGCGCCATCGCGGACTCCGGGGTCAACATCGACATGATCGTCCAGAACGTCTCGGCCGCTTCGACCGGACTCACGGACATCTCGTTCACCCTGCCCAAGGCCGAGGGCCGCAAGGCGATCGACGCGCTCGAGAAGACGCGCTCGGCCATCGGCTTCGACTCCCTCCGCTACGACGACCAGATCGCCAAGATCTCGCTGGTCGGCGCGGGCATGAAGACGAACCCCGGCGTCACTGCCGCCTTCTTCGAGGCGCTCAGCGACGCGGGCGTGAACATCGAGCTGATCTCGACCTCCGAGATCCGCATCTCGGTCGTGACCCGCGCCGATGACGCGAACGAGTCCGTGCGCGCCGTGCACACCGCCTTCGGCCTCGACTCCGACACGGACGAGGCCGTGGTCTATGGAGGCACCGGGCGATGACCGGAAAGCCGACGCTCGCGGTCGTCGGAGCGACCGGGGCCGTCGGCGCGGTCATGCTCCAGATCCTGTCGCAGCATGCCGACATCTGGGGCGAGATCCGACTCGTGGCCTCACCGCGCTCGGCCGGCAAGAAGCTGGCCGTGCGCGGTGAGGAGATCGAGGTCCTCGCGCTGAGTGAGGACGTCTTCGACGGTGTCGACGTGGCGATGTTCGACGTCCCCGACGAGGTCAGCGCACAGTGGGCGCCCATCGCGGCGTCCAAGGGCGTCGTCGTCGTGGACAACTCCGCCGCCTTCCGGATGGACCCGGATGTGCCACTGGTCGTCCCGGAGGTCAATCCGCATGCCGCGCGCGTACGCCCGCGCGGCATCGTCGCCAACCCGAACTGCACGACTCTTTCGATGATCGTGGCCATCGGCGCGCTGCACGCCGAGTTCGGTCTGCGCGAACTGATCGTCTCCTCGTACCAGGCCGTGAGCGGCGCGGGACGGGACGGTGTGGAGACCTTGCGCCGCCAGCTGAAGCTGGTGGCCGGTTCGGAACTGGGCACGAGCCCCGGTGACGTACGCCGTGCCGTCGGCGACGACACCGGTCCCTTCCCGGAGCCGGTGGCGCTGAACGTGGTGCCGTGGGCCGGGACGCTGCGGGACGACGGCTGGTCGTCAGAGGAGATGAAGGTGCGGGACGAGTCCCGCAAGATCCTCGGCCTGCCCGACCTGCGGGTCGCGGCGACCTGCGTACGCGTGCCGGTCGTCACCACGCACTCCCTGACCGTGCACGCGCGCTTCGAGGACGAGGTCACGGTGGACCGCGCGCGCGAGATCCTGGCCACCGCACCGGGCGTCGTGCTGTTCGACGATCCGGCAGCCGGGGAGTTCCCGACGCCCGCCGACGTGGTCGGGACCGACCCCACGTGGGTGGGCCGGGTGCGGCGCGCACTGGACGATCCGACGGCCCTCGAGCTCTTCGTGTGCGGGGACAATCTGCGCAAGGGGGCCGCGCTCAACACGGTCCAGATCGCGGAGCTGGTGGCCGCGGAACTCACCGGGCGCCACTCCTGACCGGTCCCCGGCGCGGAGGTCTCTGTGGGATCTGTGTAAATTCTGTGTCCAACTTGGTGGCCAGGATCGCTTGAACTGGACCATCGCCGCGTTCGAAGATTCGCAAGAAGCGTTCGAAGATATTCGTCCCCGTCCTCTGCAACCAGCAGCAGGGCGGGGCGCGTCTTTGCGATCGCCCTCCCGGGGGTGTGACCTGAGCGCTGCGAAAATTGGGCATAGGGGAAGAGCTGGTACGCATGGGGGCAATTGATGCATCGTCACCGACGGCGACGATGTCTGCCACAAACGCGCCGCGCGATGCGTACAACCCTCCAGGGGGTAGGCGTGTCCAACTGGCGTGGCAGAGGTTCTCGATTTCACAGCGGTACAGGCGAGGGGTGCGACCCTGCGCCCGCCCCGCCGTCCCCGTGCGCCCGCCGGCATGCCGGTGATCGCCCCCATGCCCACCACGAGATCGGCCCGCATCCCGACGCAGCGCGAGGGCGCTGAAGAGGCGGCGAGCGCCGGCACCACAGTCGACCACCTGACCGAGACCTACCGCGCCCACTACAGGTCGCTCCTCGGCCTGGCGGCGCTGCTTCTCGATGACACGGCCTCCTGCGAGGACGTCGTGCAGGAGGCGTTCATCCGGGTGCACTCGGCGCGCAAACGCGTCCGGGACCCGGAGAAGACCCTCGCCTATCTGCGGCAGACCGTCGTGAACCTCTCGCGGTCCGCTCTGCGTCGCCGCATTCTCGGGCTGAAGCTGCTCTCGAAGCCGATGCCCGACATGGCGAGTGCCGAGGAGGGGGCGTACGACCTCCTTGAGCGCGACGAGCTGATCAAGGCGATGCGCGGCCTCCAGCGCCGCCAGCGCGAGGTTCTGGTCCTGCGGTACTTCGCGGACATGACCGAGGCGCAGGTCGCCGAGACCCTGGGCATATCGCTGGGGTCGGTGAAGGCGTACGGCTCGCGCGGGATCGCGGCTCTGCGGGTCGCCATGGAGGCACCGGCATGAGCGAGCATGAGTACGGGCGCGAGCAGGACGAGAGCGCCGAGTTTGAGCAGCGTGCTGGGGACGGAACTGTGAATCACGGCCAGGGTGACGAGCCCACCGCCTCCGAGAACGAGACGGGGGCCGGGGGCTCCGGGACCGAAGCGTCCGGGGCGGAGGAGTCCGGGACGGAAGGGTCCGGGGCCGAGGAATCCGGGGCCGAAGCGTCCGGGGCTGCCGAGGCCGAGGGCCCGCGGGCCGGTGACTCCGGGGCCGCTGACGCCAAGGACTCCGGAGCTGCCGAGGCCAAGGGTCCCGCGGCGGCTTCCCCGTTGGATTCCCTCTTCGGCGGTGACGAAGGCTCCGACGAGCTGGCGCTGCGCAGGATGATGCGCTCGGCGGTCCAGGAGATCGAGCCGGGAGACCGTGCCCTGGAGCGTCTGCGGCATGCGGTACCGGCGCGGCGGCAGCGCAAGCGCCAGGCCGTGGTCGGCATGGCGGCCGCCGCGCTCTTCATCGGCACCGCCATCCCCGCTCTCGTGCACGTGACGAACTCCGGCGGCGGCTCGGACGACCGGCCGTCGATCGCGGGCAACAGCGAGCAGACGCAGGGCGGTTCGAGCCAGGGCAAGGGTCCTGGGGGCGGGGAGAAGGGCGAGAGCAGCGGCTCCGGCCCCTCCAAGTCCAAGGACAAGAAGGACAAGAAGGGCAAGAAGGACGGCAAGGGCAAGGGTGAGGCCAGCGGCGGCGCGACCGGTGGCCCCGACCCTGCGGGCACGGAGTCCGCGGGCTCGCCCGCCTGCGCGGTGGACCAGCTCGGCAACGCCTCGGGCAGCGCGGGTGTGGCCGAGGCCGACGGCAAGGTGTACGGCACGTTCCGCGTCGCCAACGTCTCCGGCAGCAGTTGTACGGTCAGCGCCCCGGGCAGCGTGAGCACGGCGACGACGGGGGCGGCCGACCCGGCGAAGATCGTGGTCGCCGACCACGTGGCGGGCGACGCGGCGACGGGCCTCCCGGACCCGTCGCAGGCGGTCAGTTCGCTGGTCCTCCAGCCGGGCGCGGCGTACGAGGTGAAGTTCGCCTGGGTGCCTTCGGAGGCATGTCCGACGGACAGCGGAGAGCCTTCGCCCGACCCGACCCCGACCGAGAACGGCGGCGGCACGGACGGCGGCACACCCGGTGGCGTGGAGCCCCAGATGGTCCGCGAGGACGGCGGCGTACTGGACGGTGGCGTGACGGTGTCCCTGACCGGCCCCCAGGGTTCGCCCGCCGCGGGCGCGACGATCGTCAACGCGTGCGCGGGGACGGTGTACCGGACCGGGATGCTGTCGGCGTCGTAGACGAGGCGGACGGACACGACGGCCTGAGACTGACTGAGTGAGACGGCCGGGCCGGAACCTGTGCGAGGTTCCGGCCCGGCCGTCGTGCGTGCGGGTGTGTGAGTGGGAGGGGGAGGACGGGGGTCAGCCCGCGCGGACCCCGGCAGCTGCGTCAGCCGTTCCGTCACCAGTGGCGGTGGCCGGCTCCTCCGGAAGAAGCCCCAGCTCGGCGTCCCGCGCGAACTCCCGCTCCCGTCGGAACAGCCGGAACCACATGAAGACGACGAACCCCGCGAACACGAACCACTCGCCGGTGTAACCGAGGTTCTGGAAGGCCTTGAGGTCGAGCCCGGAGTTCTCCGGCGCGGCCGCGGGCACCGTCTTCATCCCGGAGTCACCCTTCGCCAGGGTGACCCAGGCGTCGTACACATCGCCCTGGACCACGTTCACCAGGGAGGCCGCGCTGATGGCGCCCAGCTGCCCGTCCGGCAGCCCTCCGGCCGCGCTGACCCCGTTCGAACCAGGGCTCTCGGAGGCCTGGAGCGCGCCCGTCACGGTGACCTCGCCGGAGGGCGCCGCGGGAGCCTTCGCCGTGCTCGCCCGGCCGGGGAGCCAGCCGCGTACGACGGGCAGGTCCTTGCCGCTTCCGGTACGCAGCAGAGTCAGGACGTAGTACCCCGACTTGTCGTCCAACTCCCGGCCCGGCACCAGCAGTTGCCTGCCGTACCGGCCCGTGGCCGACACCTGTTCCCCGGACGTCTCCTGGTCCACGGGGAGCATCGAGTCCAGCGGCCGGGGCTTCTTCTCGGCCCGGGTCGGCGACGCCTGCCGGTCCGCCTGCTGCTGCGCGGCGTCATGCGCCTCGACGCGGTCCTCGAACCGCCCCAACTGCCATGACCCCATGAAGACGCAGACGGGGATGGCCAGCAGTACGAAGACGTTGATCCCCCACCAGCGGGGCGTCAGCAGGAACCGGTACACACCCCCACGGTACGGGGCGTCCGCCGGGGAGAGGCCGCGGGGTTCCCCAATCCACTGCCCGCGACCGCTGTCCCGCGACCACCGTCCCTGCCGAGCCCTCGATCGAGCCGAGCGCCAAGACGAGCGCCGAGCCCAGCGCCGCCCTGGCCCGACCGCCGATACCCCCGGCTAGCGGAGGTGCCGCTCGGTGAAGTCCAGTTCCAACCGCACCTGCTTGATCCGCTCGTCCACGACGAGCGAGCCGTGCCCCGCGTCATAGCGGTACACCTCGTGGACCGCGTCCCGCGCCTTGAGCCGGTCCACGTAGTTCTCGACCTGCCGGATCGGGCAGCGCGGGTCGTTCACGCCCGCGGAGATGTAGACCGGGGCCTTCACCGCGTCCACGTACGTCAGCGGGGACGAGGCCTCGAAGCGCTCCGGGACCTCCTCCGGCGTACCGCCGAGAAGCGTGCGGTCCATCGCCTTCAGGGCCTCCATCTCGTCGTGGTACGCCGTCACGTAGTCCGCGACGGGGACCGCGGCCAGGCCCACCGCCCAGGAGTCGGGCTGCGTGCCGACGCCGAGCAGCGTGAGGTACCCGCCCCAGGAGCCGCCGGCCAGGACGATGCGGTCCGGGTCCGCCAGGCCCGACGTCACGGCCCACTCCCGCACCGCCGCGATGTCCTCCAGTTCGATCAGGCCGACCCGGTGCTTGAGGGCGTCCGTCCACTCCCTGCCGTACCCGGTCGAGCCGCGGTAGTTCACGCGCACCACCGCGTACCCGTGGTCCACCCAGGCCGCGGGGCCCGCCGCGAACGCGTCGCTGTCGTGCCACGTCGGGCCGCCGTGGATCTCGAAGACCGTGGGGAGGGGGCCGGTCGCGTCGGCGGGCTTCTGCACGAGGGCGTGCACCCGGCCGCCGGGGCCTTCCACCCACACGTCCTCCACCGGCACGGACGCCGGGGCCTTCATGCCGGGCGGGTCGAGCACGACGCCGCCCGACGTCGAGCGCACCACCGGCGGCTCGGCGGCCGACGACCACAGGTACTCCACGCTGCCGTCCGGCCGTGCCGTCGCCCCCGACACCGACCCCGCGGGCGTCTCGACCCTGACGAGGTCACCCGAGGCGAATCCGTACCGGAACAGCTCGCTGCGTGCCTCGAAGCTGTGCGCGATGAGCAGAGCGGAGCCGTCCGGATACCACTCGGCGCTCACGTCACCCGGCAGGTCGAGCGCCAGGTCCGTCTCCTCGCCCGTCGCGACGTCCCACACCATCGGCTCCCAGCGGCCGCGCCGCTGATGCCCGACGAGGAGCCGCGTGTCCCCGTCGACCGGCGCGAAGCCGAGGACTTCCAGGCCCAGCTCGACCGTGCCGCCCTCGGTGTCGTCGAGCTCGGCGACCGTGGAGCCGTCCGGCCTGATCACCCGGAGGGTGGAGTGCATCGCGTCGCCGTGCTCCGTGTGCTCGACGGCGATCAGCGAACCGTCGTGGGAGAGGTCGCCGACGCCCGCGGACTCGCGATGGCGGTAGATCTCGACGGGGTCCGCGCCGGGGGACCGTACGACGTGGATCGTCGAGCCCTCGTCGTCCGTCGAGCGGCCGACGACGGACATCCGTCCGTCCCGCGCGAGGACGAGGCCCGCCGGATACGACGGTTCGAGTCCCGGCACCGCGGGTTCGTCGGTGCCGCCGCCCGTGAACGGCTGGCGCATCCACACGCCGAATTCGTCGCCGTCCGTGTCGTTGAACCACCAGATCCACTCGCCGTCCGGCGTGAGCACCCCGTCCGTCGTGCCGTTCGGCCGGTCCGTCACCTGGCGCTGCTCGCCGGACGCGCGGTCCCACGCGTACAGCTCGTACGTCCCCGTCGCGTTCGACACGAACAAAGAGCGGTCAGGGGCGTCCTCCGCCCAGTCCGGCAGGGAGACCCGCGGCGCACGGAACCGCTTCTCCCAGTCCGGCATCGGCGCATCCGCGTCCCCGCCCGCAGCAGTCGGCGTCGTCTTCCCTGCACCCGCACCCAAGTCGCTCATGGACCCCATAGTGCACGTACGCGCCGACAATCCGCTGGCGAGGGTCCCCAGCCTGTGGATAACTTTCTGGAATGTACTCACCGACCCCGTCCGACTGGCGCGAGGCCAACCGAAAACGCTGGGACGAGCGTGTCCCTCTCCACCTCGCCAGCGACTACTACGACCTCGAGGCCTTCCGCGCGGGCAAGGACCCGCTGCGCGCCTTCGAGCTGGCCGAGGTCGGTGACGTCACCGGGCGGTCCCTGCTCCACCTCCAGTGCCACCTCGGCCTCGACACCCTGTCCTGGGCCCGGCACGGAGCTTCCCGCGTGGTCGGCCTGGACTTCTCCGAGCCCGCCGTGGACGCGGCCCGCGACCTCGCCGCCGAGCTCGGCCTCAGCGCCGACCAGGCGTCCTTCGTCGCCGCCGACGTGTACGACGCGGCGGACGCGGTGCCGGACTCCTCGTACGACATCGTCTACACCGGAGTGGGCGCCCTGTGCTGGCTCCCCGACATCCAGCGGTGGGCCGAGACCGCGGCCGCGCTCGTCGCGCCCGGCGGCTTCCTCTACCTCTCGGAGTTCCATCCGCTCGCGGACATCCTGGACGACGCCACCGGCTCACGGATCGAGTACGACTACTTCGCCCGCGACGCCTGGATCGAGGAGACCCCCGGCGGTTACGCGGACAACACCACCCCCACGGTCCACAACCGCACCGTGGAGTGGCAGCACCCGGTGGGCGAGGTCGTCTCGGCCCTGGCGGCGGCCGGCCTGCGGATCGAGTTCCTCCACGAGCACGACATCACGCTCTTCGAACGCTTCGGCACCCTCGAACTCCGCGACGGCGCCTACCAGTTCCCGGCAACGCGCCCCCGCATCCCCCTCATGTACTCCCTGAGGGCGAGCAAGGACCGCAAGGCCAGGACCTGAGCGGGGCCCCCGCAGACGTCCTGCCGCGGCAGACGTCCTGCCGCAGCAGACGTCCTGCCCCAGCAGACGTCGTGCCCCGGCCGCCGAGGCAGCTCAGGACAGCGCGCCCATCGGCCGCATCCACCCCTCCCGCACGAGCCCGTCGGGCTTCGCCGCCTCGCTCTCCCCGCGGCGGGGCGGGGCCGTCGAACCCGGGCCCGCCGGATCGAACTCCCCGAGCTTCGTCCAGCCCCACGAGCGCAGGACCTCACGCCCCAGGTCGTCGTCCCGCTTGATGACCGCGACGACCAGATCCGTGGTGTGCCGTACGAGCAGCAGGGTGCGCAGGCGCTCCGAGATGCCAAGGCGCCGGTAGGCGGGCACCACCATCAGCTCCGTCAGGACGAAGACCCGGCCCGATGCCGTGCGTTCCTCGATCTCCGGGGGGAGCACGCCGCGGAACCCCTCCCACCAGTCGCCGGTGCGCGTGGCACGGTAGCCGTAGAGGCAGCCGACCAGGCCCGCCGCGTCGGCGACGACCATGTCGAAGTCGGGCCGCTGCACGATGTTCTCGAACGTGCGCAGGAACTCCTGCCGGTCCCGGTACTCGGCTCCGGCGTCTCCTTTGTAGGCCTCGACATAGACGTCGGCGACCGCTTCCCGCTGCTGCTCCGCCTGCCACCGGGTCAGCCGCCGCAAGAACACCTCAGCCATTCGTACCTCCGCCCGCCCCCGCCGAGGGACCCCTCGACACCCCTCGACACCCCTGGACTCCGCATGGTGACACCACGGAACGACTAGCGGAACGGGGCGTGTGGGGGCCACTTGAAGTCACGGCTGCGTGAAGGTGCCCGGTACGGGTGCGGCGAGCTCCTGTCCGTCCGTCCCGCGAACGCCGAGTGCGGCGGCGAGGAGGGCGCGGAGGTGATCGGCTTCAGGGAGCAGCGCGGCCTCGATCTCGTCGTTGGGGCGACCGGCCAGGGTGAGTTCCTGGATGCGCCGGAACAGGAGCCGGTCCGCCGCCGCGATCAGGGCTGCGTCGGCCCGGTGCGCGATGGACGGGGCGTCGTTCGGGGCGGTGTCCGGGTCGGCGCCCGGGGAAGCGGCGGCCAGCGCCACGGCCAGCGAATCCTCGCGCAGGTCGTGCAGTTCACGCAGGCGGGCGGTGAGGGTGGGGCTGTCGGCGACCATACGGGCGAACGCGGGGCCGGTGAAGCCGACGACGGGGCTGTGCGCGAGGAGAGCGGCGCGGAACGTCCGCCCGAGGGCTGCGAGCGGCGCTTCGCCGGGCTCGCGCTCGGCAACGGTCCGGGCCAGGCCCTCGGTGAACGCCTCGTGGTGGTCGAGGGCCAGGTCCTCCTTGCGGGGGAAGTAGTTGGTCACCGTCTTCTTGGCCACGCGGGCCGCGGCGGCGATCTCGGCGATGGTGGTCTGCTCGAAGCCCTGCTCGATGAAGAGCTTGGTGGCGCAGTCGGAGATCAGCTGCCTGGTCTCCTGCTTCTTGGACTCGCGGAGCCCCATCTCGGTGGCGGTCATGAGGAAATCTTACACCGATAGCAAAATTACCCTTGACTGACTGCGCCCCCGTGCCTAAAGTTATGTCCGTAGTAAAATTACCCCAAGGGTCCGGGCGGGCGGACCGCCCGCAGTGCCCGCTCGAACCCGTCACACCACAACGCCCCACGCCAACACCTCGCCCCACCAACACCCGACCTGCCAGGAGTTGCCCTGAACGTCACCGCTTCCACCCTCTCCCTCACCGTCGCCGACGTGGACGCCTCGCGTGAGTTCTTCCACGCCCACCTCGGCTACCAGGTCGCCATGGCCGCCGACGGCTTCGCGTCCTTGACCCGCGGCGACGGAGCCGCCGACATCGTGCTGCTCCGCCGCGGCAGCGAGGTCCTCCCGCCCGAGCAGCGAGACCAGCGGGCCACGGGCCTGATCTTCGCGCTCACCGTCACCGGCATCGAGGCCGTGGAACGACGCCTGCGCGAGGCCGGCGCCCCGATCACCATGCCGCTGCGCGAGGAGCCCTGGGGCGAGCGCCTGTTCCAACTGACCGACCCGAACGGCGTCGTGGTCCAGTTCGTCGAGTGGGCGGCGCAGGCAGAGGAGACCGAGCCGGAGCCGAAAAGGGAATCTGAATTGAAGCCGGAGTCGGAAACGGAAGAGCCCGCCATGCTCGTGATCACCCCGACCGACAAGAACGTCACGGAATCCCCGAACGCCCGCATGACGGGTCTGGCCGCGCCCAGCCGGGGCAGTACGGAGCTCAGCACGTGGACCGTCGCAATGACGGCGGGGCAGACCGGCCCGGAGCACGCCATCAACCGCGAGCAGGTCTGGACGGTGACCGACGGCGTCCTGGACGTCACGTGCGACGGCCGCACCGAAAGGATCGCGGCGGGCCAGACCTTCGTCCTCCCGCCGGACGTGCCCAGGCAGATACACGCCCCGCAGGCGACAGAGGCGCACGTCGCCATGCGCGCGGACGGAGTCGCCTCCGTACCAGGCACCGAGGGCACACGCACTCTGCCGTGGGCCCAGTGACTGGCACCCCTAACCCCCTACGGGGCCGGGTTGCGAGCAATGCCTGAAAAGCACGCTCAAAGGAGTACGGCGCGTGCAGACCAGCACACACGGCGATATCAGCCGTCCCCGTCGCCGATTCCACTACAGCGGCGGCATGAGGGGTGGTGGCCGCGTCGGCCGACGGCGGCTCCGGGGACGCCGGCCAAGGCGGTCACCGCACCGGAGAGACGAATGGCGCCCTGTACGCGGCCGACGACAACGGCTCTTCGTTCGGCCGGCGCGGGCACAGTGATTTACCCCGATGCGGGACGACAAAGCTTCTGAGACCCACCGTTTCCGACGGCCAGGGCGGCTTTCCATGCCCCGGTAGCCACGATCGACGCGCCGTGGGCCGAGGACGCGAACGGCAGGAGCGTTCCCACCAGTTACAAGCTGGACGGTACGGATCTCATCCAAACCATTGAGACCGGCGGGGAGACCGCGTTCCCGGCGGTCGCCGACCCGAAGATGGCGTGGCGCAGAAACCAAGGCGATCGCCGCCAACGGCGCTCTGTCCGGCGTGGTCTCGGGTTTCCTCCCGCCGGGTCTGAACATCTACTGGGGCGCGCACGCCGCGGTCATCACCACGACGGCACTGAAGGCGAAGAACGCCAAGAAGTGCATCAAGATCAAGTTCGCGGCTGGAATCTTCATCCCTGACCAATACTCCGGCGGAAACTGCAAGTAGCAACACGAGCGCGCCACCAGCAACACCTGTGTCACCAGCAACACCAGTAACGCGAGCGGAGATTGGCTTTGAGCAGCACGTGGCTCATCTACAGCGGAGCCCTGATGGTGCTCCTGTCCATCGGGATCCTGTTCTTCGTGGGCAGACCCACGACACCGGCCTGGCGTGACACCACGTCGATAGCCTGCGGCGTCGTCGTCTTCGCCGCGGTGTGCGTTCCGGCTCTGCTCCTCCACGCACCGGCCCGGATCGCGGTGTCCGGCGCCTGCTTCTGGATGGCCGCAGCCATCACCGGAATCCACGCGGTACGCGGCCGCACCAGCTCGCAGAACTGACCACGACGGTCGAGAGCCCCTGACCGGCAATACCGGTCAGGGGCTCTCACG
The DNA here is from genome assembly GCF_053610705.1 of Streptomyces sp. NPDC054872. Taxonomy (NCBI): domain Bacteria; kingdom Bacillati; phylum Actinomycetota; class Actinomycetes; order Kitasatosporales; family Streptomycetaceae; genus Streptomyces; species Streptomyces sp. NPDC054872. The sequence goes on from NZ_JBSGYY010000038.1 coordinate 76,899, forward strand.
GTGTCACTGGCCCGCAGCCGCCTAGGCCGCAAGCGACTCAGACGGACACCCACGCAGAAACAGGTGAGGCGCCTACCGAATCCGGTAGGCGCCTCACCTGGTGTTTCAGCTGTCGGGGTGGCGGGATTTGAACCCACGACCTCTTCGTCCCGAATGAGGATCGGTTGCTGATCTTGCCAGCGCCGATGCCGATTGCCCTGGTCACAGCGTCGGGCTGTTGTGGTCTCGGGTGGTCTCGAAGGGGGTTGGGGAGCGGGTTGGCTCCCAGATGGCTCCCAGCATCGACATCGCAGTCATGTCCGTGGACGCCCTCTCAGAAGTCCAGGGCCTCCTCTTCCCAGTCGGCGTTCGCCGCGGCAGCGGTCGCTTCGACCTTATCCACAGCTGCTGGAGCGGCCGTAAGCGTCAGCTGGAGGTCGAGCAGTTGGATGTCCCCGCCGATCTCCGGATCGACCAGGTCGAGCACCTCCTGGAGGAGGTTAGCGACGGTGCGGCGCGCATCTGTGGATGCCATGCTCCGATTCGGGATATCGAGCCGGTAGCGATGGTAGTCGGCGGGCGTGCTGACAACTGGTCCCGAATGGGCGGGTGGGCTCGTAGGGCGGTTCGGAGGGCCGCTGGCGCGGCTGGGAGTCGAGCCGCTACTCGATGCCGAGCCGGAACACGCTGTGACCTGTGATGGCTGCGGGGAGCCGTCCGTCGTCGGCGCTGGCGCTCGGCGCAGCCGAAGTTCCAAGGAGCCGATGGACAGCTCATCGGGGGAGGCAATGTGTTGGGGTGCACCCTCACCGTCGATGACCTGCAAGGAATCAGGTCCGGTCAAGGTCTGGTGTACGGCTCGTCGGATGTCGTCAATGGAGGGGACAAGGGGGAACGCCGGGTTCTTGTAGAACTGCTGACCTATCTCTTTCAGCGTCAAGTCGCGGGCGATTTTGGACAGCAGGGTCTTCAGGTAGGCGCCGGAAAGGCGGCCAGGGTGTACGGCGCGGCTGTGGTTGACCAAGGCGTCCCAGACGTGTCCGCCCTTGAGAGCGGTCTTGCCGTCGTCGTCGAATCGCTGCCAGTCGACTTCAGTCTGGTCGGTGCGGGTGAGGTAGGCGAAGTGCTGGAATGCCTTCTGTAAGTCATCGTCCACACGCTGGGCGGCGGAGCGCAGTTCGGCCTGGGCTTCGGGACGCTTGTCATCATCTTGGTCGAGTTGCGAGATGACCGAACGCCAGGCCAGTACTTCGATGACACGCTTGCGGACGGTGTCGCGCCGCTGAGTGTTGACGCACGCCACAACGCAGGAAGCGCCGTTGTCGACAGGCAGGGAATTATCACCCTCGCCGAGGAGCGCTGAGACTTCGGCTCGGGTGGGGGTGTCCCGGCCGTTATGCAGGGTCCAGCGGCTCGGATCAAGAACGACCAGCCGGGTCTTGCTGTTCTGGTCGACGTCGCTGAACACTTGGGACAGAGGTGCACCGGGAGTGTTCGCGACGGGTATGACCTGGTCGAAAGGGCCCTGGTTGCTGCGGGCGATCGTCTTGGCCCGTTCCCACAGGTAGGCGTCGCGGTCGGATGCGGAAACGGAGCTCTTGGCCTGTTTGTAGAACATTCGCAGGGTCTGGGCGATGGCCAGGTGGAACCGCGCGGTGCCGCGTCCGGAGGTGGTATCGGTCACCTCCAGGGCGCCGAGCCCTTCGTCGTCGCTGATGAGGAGGTTGAAGACCTCTTCGGCAGAGTTGAACTCGACGCCTGGGCTGTAGACGCTTGCGAGGAGCTCCGGCTTGGTGGCTCCTCGCTTCGCCTGGTCTCGCGGCACCAGTGAGTAGCAGAACAGGGCGGTGGCCATCCGCAGACTCGTAAAGGGCTGTCCGGTGTCGATGCCTCGCTCAGCCAGGACGTTATCGAGGGCGCGGGCACGGCCGCGGGTGCCGTCCTTGGTCGTGATGTCGGTTGCGGCTACCTGCCGGAATCCTTGGATGACACGTTCGTTGCCGTGTAGGAGACCTGAGGAGAGGACGTTCTCTATGGCGTTGTGAAGAGGAATGTCGCCTATCCCGATGAGCTCAGGCGTCCATCGGCCGGCCTCGTGCTCGCGAGCCCAGTAGTAGGCGGTGGCGGAGAATATTTCCACGGTGGAACGCACTCGCTGGAAGCCGGCATGGCGCGACCAGTCGTCGCGGACCAATGCCATGACGTCGGGAGAGAACGGATAGCTGGCAGCGAGGCGTTCAGTCAGGCCACCGAGGCCGTGCCGTGCGCCGAGCCGCTGGAACACCTCCTCGGTCCAGGCCCGTCCCGCATGCTCTGCCCAGGCAGCGGCAAGTGCGCTGACGGGCGTTGTGTCGACAGGCTGGAAGAGACGACGGCGGATGATCGCCGAGAAGTCCTGCGGCTCGGTGACGGAGTCACCAATTCCATTGCGCTCTATGCCGCTCGTCACGAAGGTACGAAGGCTTTCGGCTTCCACCGGGTAGCCGCGATCATCGCGGTCGGAGCGGATCATCACAATGACGAAGGCCACCCGGGGGACCTCGTCGACGGCGTCCATCAGACAGTCCAGGAAGACCTTCTCGCCAGGCATCGTGGCGATGTGCTTCTTGTCCGCGAGGTCGAGGGCGTACTGCATCAACTCGTCGAGCAGGATCAGCACCGGTCCCTGAACTGCCTCCAGGGCTCGGGCCAACGCCGCCTTGTTCGATCCCTCGGCGAGGTGCTGGGCGTATCGGTCCCGGTCGCCATGGAACAGGGCCCACAGGAACCGCTCATACAAGGTCGTTGCCGGGCCAAATTCCGGGCTCGTCGCCCCTGGGGTCATGTTGTCTGCGGACAGGACCACTACCCGGGCGCCGTCCAGGTCTAAGTGCGCCCCGTTTTGCTCGGCTTCGTCTTGTACTCGCTGGCCCAGTTCGGTCGCCAGAAAAGCCTGGGGGCTGTTGGCCAGATGGTATAGACCGACCAGGCGTGGCTCTTGCCGCCACCCATCCCCTGGTCTAGGTGAAAGAGGGCTTTTCCACCGCGGGTCCGAGTGCCGAGCCTTCGGGCGACGGTGCTCATGAACTGGACAAGCCTGGGAGTCGGCTCGGTGATCTCCGCGTAGTACACGGGATCGGTGTATGGCACGTTGCGGTCGGTGTAGACGGCGCTGTACAGAGACATCTGAAGGTCGGCGATTTGGCCGTTCGCATCTGTGATCTCGGGCCGCAGGGTGAGTACTTCGGCCCAGTGGGGATACGTAGTGGTCATCGGGCGTCCTCAGCGTCGAACAAGGTCAGACGTTGGTCGGTTTCACTCGGGGCAAGTGTTCCTGCCAGGCCGCGGGCGATGTTCTTGATGGTTCCGGCGTTGCGCTGCAGGGCTACTAGCGCCTTCGCGATGGAGTCGCTGGGGGGCAGTTGGGCTGCCAGGTCTCCAATGACCGCCCAAAGATGCTCGTCATCGACGGGGCGCTCCCACTGGGCGAGCACCACGGAGGCCGCTTCGGTACCACCGGAGATGTAGGCGCCAGCGAGAGCACGGGCAACGTCGAACTCGGCGCTGCCGGGTCCTATCGACGTCGGCGGGTCAAGGATCAAGCGAAAACCCTTGCCGGATTCCGCGAGAAGGTCCCCACGGACGTTCTCCAGTCGCAGTCCGTCGACCTGCGCTAGGAAGATGGCCTCTCCCTTGGCAACAACGGTGCGCCCGTGCACCCCCTCATCCAGAACACGGCGAAGCGGGTGATCGCGTCGAAGGTCTCGATGGGGATGCGGTCCAGTCGCAGTGCGGTTGCCTCGCGGACGCAGCGGCGGGCCAAGGTCAGATACCGCTCCAGCGGGGCTGACTCGCCGTCTGGCTGGATGACCGTGGAGTACCGACCGTAGACCTCCATGGCAGGTCCGTACGCGGCCATCATCTGGTCGGCCAGGGCCAGGCCGTCCTGTGTCCAGTTGCGCACTTGCGGCCGTATCGCGTCGGCGATCTCCCTGTCGACCTGCGCGGCGGTGGCAGTCTCCCGGCCGGTGGGGGCAACGCGGCAGCCGATGGTGATGGTGACCTTGACCGAGGCCACCTTGGTGTTGGCTGATTCGGTCCGACTCGGCCATGAGCTGGTGACCACGAACCCGGCATCGTGGAGCGCCGCGAGCAGGCGCTTCCAGGCATCGGGGTCGGAGTGGCCGAAGACGACGACCAGGTGCCCGTCAGGGCGCAGTATCCTGCGGCTCTCCATAAAGGCGGCGGACAGCGACGTTTCGTAGAAGTCCTTGTCGTGCCGCACCCGTCCGGGCTCATGAACCCGGCGGACGATGATTTCGTCGTCCTTGTTCTGCAGGCCGTCACTCGTACGGATTGCCTTGGGCCCGAAGAGGTCCGGTTCGATGTCGAACAGGACGCGTTTGAGCCAGACGTACATGAGGTCGGAGGCGTCCGCGTACTCGATCATGTCGTAGTACGGAGGGTCGGTGACCACGGCGTCGACGCTCGCGTCGCGGTAGGGCAGCCGCATCGCGTTCGCCTGGCGGAAGCGTGCGGGCGTGCCACGCAGGCCGCGTATGTGGGCCTCATAGGGCCGCAGGCCGGTTTTGGTCAGGGACGCCCAGGTTCCTACAGCGCTGACGTGGCGGCGCTTCAACATGGCACCCATCAACACGGTGCTCGTTCTCTTGGCCGCCGTATTTGTTGTTGGGTTCATTGCGTCCTCGTGGATAGAAACGATCAGACACGAGGGCCCGCGGCCTGGAACCTCTGGGGATCGGCTGAATCGCGAGGAGCTGGAGCTGGATCTCGAAATCGCAATCGAGAACCGGCTCATTGACGCGACCCCGCTCGACATCCCCATCCGCAACAGGCAGTTCGCCTACAGCGAGTCCGTGCCCGAGGAACTGGATCAGCTCCGTAAAGAGAGCCACCGCTACCGTCGGCGGCACAACTTCTTCCAGCTCCTGATCATCATCGGTTCGATCGCCAACGCTGGGGCGCAGTCCTTCAGTGACACCAGCCAGCCGCTCAAGTCGGTCATCATTGGATTGACCATGCTGGTCGCCATCTGCGCAGGCATCACCGGGTACTACAAGTTCCGCGAACGCAGCTTCAACTTGCAGCAGACCGCGGATTCGATCGAAGAGCACGCCAACGCTTTCCACCTCGGTCTGCCGCCCTACGACGGCACCGACCCTGCGGCCAACCTTGCGCTCCTCACCGCCAAGGTCGAAACCCTCCAGGTGGAACAACGACGCCGAGAACAACAACTTGACCAACCGCCGGAAACGCGCGACCCGTCCGGCTAATCCTCACCATCAGCAGAGTCCGGGGAAGGCTATGGAACGGTTTTGGCCAGCTCCGGCAGCTTGTGTCAGCGTTGTCGTTTGGCGGCACGGCCACACGTGAGAGCCTTCGGCAGAGGCTGCCAGGTGACCAGCCCGGAATGCCCGCTCGGGTCGGTCGCGGACGACGAGATCGGCGAGGCCCTGGAACTGCTGTGGGGCACTGCGGCGGTCAACACCTGGAACGCCCGCCGGGCGGCGGTGCTGTCGTGGCTGGGCTGGTGCGAGTCGTACGGGCATGACGCCCCGGCGGTCCCGGCTTGGACGAAGCGGCTGGCAGTGCCGGACTCCGAGACCCCGGCCCGCTCGAAGATGGCCCTGGACCGGCTCATCACCCGGCGCGAGGTCCACCTGCGGGAGAAGACGCTGTGGCGGATGCTCTACGAGACCGCCGGGCGGTCCGAGGAGATCCTCGGAGTGAACGTCGAGGACCTGGACCTCGCTGTCCGCCGCTGCCTGGTCAAGGCCAAGGGTGCCGCAGCAAGGCCCGCCGCCGTGGACAGGCGCGCGAGGACTTCGTGCTGGAGACCGTCTACTGGGACGCCGGCACCGCCCGGCTCCTGCCTCGCCTGCTGCGGGGCCGCACCCGTGGCCCGGTGTTCGTCACCCATCGCCGTCCAGGTCCGGGGAAGGCGGTCAGCCCGCGCGACGTGTGCCCGGACACCGGGTTGGCCCGCCTCTCCTACGGACAGGCCCGCCTCTCCTACGGACAGGCCCGCGCCCTGCTCGATGAGCACACCGCCGTGCGCGGGCCGGGGACAGGATGGGACCTGCACGAGTACCGCCATTCCGCCCTCACCCACCTCGGGGAGCAGGGCGCCTCCCTGCTGATGCTGATGGCGAAGTCCCGGCACAAGAAGCCGGAGAACGTCCGCCGCTACTTCAAGCCGTCCCCTGAGGCGATCTCTGAGCTGACCAGTCTGCTCGCCCCCGGCGACGCGCGCCGCTGACCCTGCTGTGCATGAAGTCGGTTGCGGTTGTACGCCTGCTTACGTCGATGCAACCCTTGAATTGGATCCTTGGATTTACTCCTTGACTTAAACCCAAGGGTTGGTACCTTGGATTTATGCCAAGCAATGAGAAGCCTCGCCTCATCCCGACCGGCAAGTGCTGGTGCGGCTGCGGGAAGGACGTCGGCCTGGGCAAGTTCTTCGCCGCCGGTCACGACAAGATCGCCGAAGCAGCTCTCATGGCCCTCAAGTACGAGGGATCCGTCGCTCAACTGCTCCACGCCCACGGCTTCGGCTCGCACCATTCCGTCCGCCACGCCGCCGTCACCGATCCGGACTGCTCGTGGGAGAAGTGCGCCGACTGCAACTACAGCGGCGCCCCTGCCAGCATCGCCAACCACCGCAAGAAGGACCATCCCGACCGACATGTCCTCGCCCAGGCGATTCGCGCCCTCGGCGGCACCTGGGACCCGCAGCGTGCCATCAAGGTTCTCGGCGACCACGGTCACACGTGGGAAGACCAACAGGCAGCGGAAAAACGGGTCCGGCAGATCATGCGCGACCTGTGCGCGGACGGGCTCATCGTCAAAACCGACCCTCAACGGGCTGTATACGACCTCGTTCAGGAGTAGACCCGGGGACACTACGGTACCCAACAGGCACAGATCGCTTGACGCTATGGCGGCCGGCAGGCCATTCCTTGGGGACCCGAGGACCTCGACTGAAAGGGTGTCAAGGTCCTCGGGTCCCCGTCCGCTGACCAAAGTGGGGAACATGGCATTTCGGGCCGCGGTGTGCCTGGTCGCCTTTACAGTTCCGTCATGGAGTTCAACCGGGGTGACTGGATCTGGGAACTGATGCTGACGAGGCGTCCCTCCGACACGCGCTTCTCGCAGTCGAGTACTCCGGGCGGAAAGAGCCCGTTGGCGCGGGATGACGACAACACGCTCGTCACGCACGCCGTGCTGTTCGACGGCACCAAGACGGCCCTGGCGATCGCCGGCACGTGCTTCGCGCTGGGGGTCGTTGTCGCGCCGCACGTCAAGAGCGGGTTGATCAGCCTTAAGTCGAAGCTGCGCCGCCGGGCGGAGGAGACCACCGACGCCGAGACCCTCGTTCCCCTCACGGTTGTTGCGGAGGTCGAGCCGGAGCAGCCTGACGCCCCTCGACTGCGCGCTGTCTGACCGTCAGGCCAGGCGCTGGCGCGGGCCAGGGTGGGATCCGCATCACGGACTGTCCAGCGCCCTTGAGGCCGGGCAAGCCTGCTCATGTTGATGGCGAAGTCCCGGCACAAGAAGCCGGAGAACGTCCGCCGCAACTTCCACCCTTCCCCCGTGACGATCGCCGAGGTCACCAGTCTGCTCGCCCCCGGAAACAGCAGGCGCTGAACGGCACCAGGCAAGGCTATGAAGCCGTGACCCCTGCCTGAGCGGCCGCCCTGGCGGGGATCCCGGCTTCATTCCCCTACGAGCCGACCAAGTCGCGGATGCGATCGAGCTTCTGCTCCGGCGTCAGCACTTCGCCGTGGTCCGCCAGGGCGTCCAGCGCCGCCCGAACGTCGCGCTGATCCGGGTGCAGAACAGCGCTGATGACCTGGGCACGGAGGCCGCCGTCGTTCTCGTAGATCCAGACCGTCTGCGCCTGGCGAGGAACGGTGTTGTGCTGCGGGTCGAGCATGCCCTCCGGGAAGTAGCCCAGCTTGTCCCTGCCCAGCGCCTCCGCCACCTCGACGAGCACCCACTTGCCCAGCTTCTTGTATCCGAGCTCCTCCCTGAGGTCCCCCAGGTTCACCTCCATCAACCCGCCCTCCGCACGGCACCGCGCCGCGATGGTGGTGCTGTCGCCCTTGTCCTTGGTCATGCCGTCACGCCTCCTGCGCGTTAGATCCGGGACGCCCTGTCCAGCGGTCGCCCTGCTCTCATCCACCACTCTCCACTACGCCACACGAAGGTGCGGATACGCAAATCTTTAGCGAAGCTACGCCAAAATCAACTCACCGTTGACACGATAATTCGGCGTAGCTATGGTGGGTGTTCGGATTCCTAAGCTCCCGGAGGGGCCCAGATGCCTAAGATCCACATCCCCGCGATTCGCTACAAGCAGGGCGGCCGGCAGATGCTCGTCACCGCGATGTCGCCCACCGACCTGGTTCGCATGGTCCGCAAGCCCGAAGCCTGGGACCCGGTGAAGGCCACGCAGCACGGCAACCGGCCGCGCGACAAGGCGCACCTGCAGGGCATCGTGAAGTACCTCGAAGAGGAAGAGCACTTCGTCCTCGGTGCGGCCGTCCTCTACCTCACCCAGCGCGAGGCCGAGTTCAAGCCGACGCCGATCGACGGGGTCTCCACCGACAAGGACGCCGCTTCCATCGGCACTCTGGCCGTCGACATCGGCGCCCTGTTCGACATCGGCGACGGGCAGCACCGGATCGGCGCCTACGAGCACATCGTCCAGAACCGCGACGAGGACGGAGACCCGGTCATCGAGCGGCTCCGTGAGTCCGGCCAACCCCTGATCATCGTCATCGAGGACGACACCCGCCGACGTGCCCAGGACTTCGCCGACCTCCAGCGCAACGTCAAGGCCCCCACCCAGTCCCTCGGCCAGTCGATGGACCGCCGCCAGCCCATCAACCGCGAACTCAACAACCTGTTCGACAGCGTCCCCGTCCTGGTCGACCGCGTCGAGTACCAGAAGGACAACCCGGGGAAGCTGTCCGCCAAGCTGTTCAGCTTCAAGACCGTGCGCTACGTCTCCGGACTGCTCCTCGTCGGCAACGGCTACCGGTCCCCTGCCACGATGGACAGGGCCGTCAACGGCCGGTTCGAAGGACCCGACGCCGACCCCGAGAAGGCACGTCAGGAACTGGTCGACTTCTGGACCGCGCTGGGCGAACTCACCCTCTTCGCGGACGTCATCGACGACAGTGTGAAGGCATACGAGCTGCGCCAGGACACTTACCTCCTGTCGGCCGGGGTCCTTTACGCCGTGGCGATGGCCGTCTACCTCCTCCAGAAGGACGGACTGGCTGTCTCAGAGGCCGTCAAGGCCATGGACAGCTTCAGCTTCAGTCGCACGAAGAAGGTCAAGGACATCACCACGGCGGACACCCCCTTCGCCGGCAACCTGATCGACACGGAGACCGGGAAGCTTGTCGCCGGTCGCACCGCGTGGGAGACCGCAGCTCAGATCCTTCAGGCATACGTGGCCGGAAAATGATCGAACAGGAACCAGAGGGGGGTGCCTCCATCCGGAGGCCCCCCTCTGGCCGTCCGGCTTATTCGTCGTCGGTGGAATCCTTGTCGCGCAAGGGCGCAGGCCGCGCGTCAGGTCGGGGAGCTGGAACGAGTAGCGGCCGTGCATGTTGATGTGCTGCCGCACGAACGGGGAGAGGCGGGCCACGTCCTCGTCGCGGATGTCGAAGCCGTCCGCGGGCAGCTGGTTCACCGCGGCGGGGGAGCCACCGGGGAGCCGCTTTCCGAGGTCGGCTCCCAAATGGCTCCCAAAATGGCCCCGCAAAGCAAATCAGGCCCGGTGCTGATCTCTCAGCACCGGGCCTGACCTGGCGTTTCTCTGTCGGGGTGGCGGGATTTGAACCCACGACCTCTTCGTCCCGAACGAAGCGCGCTGCCAAGCTGCGCTACACCCCGATGTCGTTGCTCCACCTGCCCGCATTGCTGCTGGCCGTGGCGACATCGATTACTTTAGCGGACCGGCGCCCGGAGACGAAATCCGGTTTTCGCGGGCCCGGGTTCCGGACCCGCGGCGGCGTGGGCCCGGGCGGAGTCGGTCCAGGGCCACCAGGAGCAGGGCCAGCGCGTAGAAGGCCAGGCCGAGGATGACGGCGTTGCGAAGGACTCCCGCGTAGCCGTGGGCGTCGACGTCCAGGAACGGGTAGGGGTAGCGCGCCGGCGAGCCGGGGTCCATGAGCGCCCCGCGGATCAGGGCGAAGCCCAGGTAGGCGAGCGGGTAGAGCAGCCACAGCGCCGCGTGGCGCCAGCGGAGGCAGCCGCCCGAGGTGGAGCTCAGGGCGAGGGGCGGTGTCAGCAGGAGCCAGTCGAGGAGCGCGCCGATCGGGGTCACGGTGTGCAGAAGGTGATTGGCGAGGGAGTGCCAGCCGGAGAGCGCACCGGTGTCGTCCGTCATGGCGAAGCCGCTGGAGCCGTTGGCGAGGATGAAGTGGTAGACGAGGCCCGTGATCGAGATGAAGAGAAGCGTGCCGCCGGTCACCACCGGGGGCAGCTCGCGCCGGCCCTGCCACGCGCGGCGTGCGCCGAGCCCGAAGACCACCGCCACCAGGACATTGCTCTGGATGGTGAAGTAGCTGAGCACGCGCAGAGGGCTGCCGATGGCCAGATCGATGACGATGCCGGTGACCGCGGCCAGGGCGATCAGCGTCCGGAAGGCCGCGGTCCCGGGGCGGCACACTCCGGGCATCGCTATGTCGGTCGGGGCGTACGACGACGTTGTCCGCGTGATCATGCCCCCACGCTAAGCACCGTTCCGCTCACGCGCGCGCCGTCAGGGCCAGGCGCCTGACGCCCACCGCGGGCCTCGGCCACCGCACCCTGCAGTCACCTCCACTGCGGGCCCCCGGCCCCGCCCTCAGCCCCCCGCCACCAACGTCAGCAGTGTCGCCTCCGGAGGGCAGGCGAAGCGCATCGGGGTGTAGCGGTTTGCGCCGCAGCCCGCGGAGACGTGCATGTACGACGTCCGGCCCTCCGCCTCGTGCTGCGAGAGGCCCTTCACGCGCTCCGTGTCCAGGTCGCAGTTGGTGACCAGCGCCCCGTAGAAGGGGATGCACACCTGGCCGCCATGCGTGTGGCCCGCGAGGATCAGGGGGTAGCCGTCGGCCGCGAAGGCGTCGAGCGCGCGCAGGTACGGAGCGTGCACGATGCCCATCGAGAAGTCGGCGCCCGTGTCCGGACCGCCCGCCACGCGCGCGTACCGGTCGCGTTTGATGTGCGGGTCGTCCAGGCCGGTGAGCCCGATCTCGTAGCCCTCGATCTTCAGGGCACCCCGCGTGTTCGTCAGGTTCACCCAGCCCGCGGCGTCGAAGCCGTCGCGCAGGTCCTCCCACGGGTTGTGGATCACGCCGACGGCGGGTGCGTTGCCGTTCAGGCCGTGCTTGCCCTGCGACTTCTCGACCAGGTAGCGGACGGGGTTGCGCGGCTTGGGGCCGTAGTAGTCGTTCGAGCCGAAGACGTACGCCCCGGGGAACTGCATCAGCGGGCCGAGCGCGTCCAGCGTCTCCGGCACGCCCTCCGGGTCGGAGAGGTTGTCCCCGGTGTTGATCACGAAGTCAGGGCGTAGACCCGCGAGCGAACGCAGCCAGCGCTGCTTCTTGCGCTGCCCCGACACCATGTGGATGTCCGACACCTGGAGAACTCTGAGCGGTCGCATCCCGGGCGGCAGGACCGGCACCGTGATCCGTCGCAGTCGGAAGAAGCGGGCTTCGAAGCCCACCGAGTAGGCCAGACCGGCGGCGGCCGTCGCCGCGATTCCCAGAGGTACTGCGTATTGCGCGCGCATCCACCCATCGTGTCAGACCCGAAGGCCCCGTAAATCGGCGGGCGTCGGGCCGTACGCACCTGCGACAATCACCGCATGACCACGCTCAAGTCGAAGCTGCAGGAAGACCTCACCGCCGCGATCAGGGGGCGTGACGAGCTGCGCTCCTCCACGCTCCGGCTGACCCTCACCGCCATCACGAAGGAGGAGGTCTCGGGCAAGACGGCCCGCGAACTCTCCGACGACGAGGTGCAGAAGGTGATCGCCCGCGAGGCCAAGAAGCGCCGCGAGGCCGCGGAGGCCTTCGCCCAGGGCGGTCGCGCCGAGCAGGCCGCCAAGGAGAAGGCGGAGGGCGAGGTCCTCGCCGAGTACCTGCCGAAGCAGCTCTCCGAGGACGAGCTCCAGGCGATCGTCGCCCAGGCCGTCGAGGAGGCCAGGGCCGCCGGTGCCGAGGGGCCGCGCGCCATGGGCCAGGTCATGAAGATCGTGAACCCGAAGGTCGCGGGCCTGGCCGAGGGCGGCCGCGTCGCCGCCGTCGTCAAGAAGCTCCTCGCAGGCTGACGAGCCACCGGACGACGCGCAGACAGCCGCCAGCGGTAGAGCGCCAGCCGCCAGCCGCCGGCCACCAGCCGCCAACCGTCACGCTCGTACGTAGCTCATACGCCGCTCGTACGAAGCTCAACGCGGCTCACACATGAATGAGGGCGCCCCCGAAGTCGGGAGGCGCCCTCATTCACACAACTCAGAGAACCCGTCGAGGCAAGAGCGCCCGGCTAGCGCCCCCAGCCACCGATCCCGCCCCCATTGCCGTTCCCTCCGCCGCCGTTCCCGCCGCCACCGATGACGTCCGGCGGCAGGGAGATGTCCGGCCAGGGATCGCCGCCCCCGCCGCCACCCCCGTTGTTGCCGCCGTCTCCGCCGCCGCCACCACCGTTGCCGTCGCTCGGCGGCTTGTTGTCCTCGTGGGGCTTGTCCTTGTCCTTGTCGCCGCCCGGGATGTGGACGGTGTTGAAGCCCGGCGCCGGCTCGCCCTCGAGCGCCCCGCTCATCGCGTCCCGCCAGATCGGACCGGGGACCTCACCACCGAAGACCTTGCCGTACGGTCGTCCGCCGATGGTGATGTTGACCATCCGCCGCTTGTGCTCCGGGTCGCCGACCCAGACCGCGCCCGACATGTTCGGGGTGTAGCCCACGAACCAGGCGGCGTAGCGGAAGTCGGTCGTACCCGTCTTGCCCGCGCTCGCACGGGAGCCGAGGCCGGCCTGCTTGCCGGTTCCGTCCTCGACCACACCCTTCAGGAGGGTGTTGATCGTGTCCGCCGTCTTCGTCGACATCGCGCGCGAGCACGTCGACTTCGGCACCGGCAGCGTCTTGCCGCCCGGCGCGGCGATCGACTCGATCGCGACGGGCGAGCAGTACTTACCGCGCGCGGCGAACGTCGCGTACGCGCCCGCCATCGTCAGCGGCGACATCTCCTGGGTGCCGAGCGCGATCGACGGCGCCTGATCGATCTTCCTGCCGTCGGCCCGCTCGACGCCCATCTTCTCGGCCATCTGCGTCACCGGGCAGATGCCGATGTCGCCGATCATCTCCACGTAGTAGGTGTTGACCGACTTCGCGGTCGCTTCCCGCATGTCGTACGGGCCGACCTCGGCCTCGTTCTCGTTGGTGAGCTTCGCGCCCCCCGAGTTCAGCCACTTCTTGCCGTCACACGCCGCGACGCTGCTGGGGTACGGCATCTCGTACGGAGAGTCGTAGCTCTTCGTGGCGGGCATCCCGCCCTCCAGGGCGGCCGCTGCCACGATCGGCTTGAAGGTCGAGCCCGGCTGGTAGCCCGCGCCGCCGCCCATGGCGTGGTCCACGGACAGGTTCATCGAGGTCTCGTTGTCCTTGAGATTGATGCCGTAGGGCCGCGACTGGCCCATGCCCAGGATCTTGCCGGTGCCCGGCTCGACGATGGTGGCGGCCGTCGCCACGTCGTCCTTCTGGTTGACGTGATCCTTTATCGAGGCCTGCACGGACTGCTGGGCCTTCGGGTCGAGGGTCGTCTTGATCCGCAGGCCGCCCTGGTTCCAGACCTTGGCCCGGTCCTTCTGGGTCTTGCCGAAGACCGGGTCGGAGAGGAAGACCTCGCGTACGTAGTCACAGAAGAACCCGGCGCCGCTGACCGCCGTGATGCAGCCGTTCTTGGGCCTGCTCACCTTGAGGCCCAGCGGCTTCGCCTTCGCCTCCGCCGCCTCCGCCCGCGTGATGTCGTGCGTCTCCGCCATCCGCTGCAGCACGGTGTTGCGGCGCTTGGTGGCTTCCTCGGAGTCGTTCACGGGGTCGTACCGGCTGGGGGACTGCACGATGCCGGCGAGCAGCGCGGCCTCCTGGACCTGCAGATCCTTGGCGGGCTTGGAGAAGTAGCGCTGGGCCGCGGCCTCGACTCCGTACGCCTGCTGCCCGAAGTAGGTGATGTTCAGGTAGTTGCTGAGGATGCGCTTCTTGCCCAGCTTGTCCTCGACCTGGATCGCGTACTTCAGCTCGCGGATCTTGCGCCCGAGGGTCTGCTGGGTGGCCTCGGCGACCTTCGTCGGGTCGTTGCCCGCCTCTTCCACGAAGACGTTCTTCACGTACTGCTGCGTGAGGGTGGAGGCGCCCTGGGAGACGCCGCCGCTCTGCGCGTTCTGGTTCAGCGCGCGAAGGATGCCCTTCGCGTCGATCGCGCCGTGCTCGTAGAAGCGCGAGTCCTCGATCGCGACGATCGCCTTCTGCATGTACGGCGAGATCTCCTTGAGGGGGACCACCGTGCGGTCACGCGAGTAGACCGTGGCGATGGAGCCGCCCTCGCTGTCGAGGATCGTGGTGCGCTGACTCAGCGGCGGCTGCTCCAAGTTGGACGGGATCTCGTCGAACTCCTCCACCGAGCCCTTCGCCGCGAGGCCGAGCGCACCGGCCGCGGGCAGGGCGATACCTGCCAGCACGGCTCCCGCGAGCACGCTGACACCTAGGAACTTCGCGGCCTGCTGAGTTGGTGACAGACCACCGCCCGAGCGCTTCTTTCCCATGGGGGCAGCCTAATCCGTAGTTATGGACGTTCCGATGGAGCGGGTGTTCCTCGGGATGTTCGAGTACCGGATCGTGACATCTAGGGGCAGCCGGGTCACTGA
>NZ_JBSGYY010000039.1:0-90590 GCF_053610705.1 Streptomyces sp. NPDC054872
GTCCCTGAGGACGGCCGGGCATCGCCCGTACGCGGAGGTGCTACGCGGGAACGCTGGCCACGCCCGGCGCCAGGAACCGCTTGCCGGTGACGCGCTCGCTGACACCCTCACGGTCCAGGTACGGCGTGATGCCGCCCAGGTGGAAGGGCCAGCCCGCACCGGTGATCAGGCACAGGTCGATGTCCTGCGCCTCGGCGACGACGCCCTCGTCGAGCATCAGGCCGATCTCCTGCGCCACGGCGTCAAGGACGCGGTCGCGGGTCTGCTCCTCGGTCAGGACGGTGTCGCCCTGCTTGAGGAGCGCGGCGACCTCGGGGTCCAGCTCCGGCTTGCCGGAGTCGTAGACGTAGAAGCCGCGCTTGCCGGCCTTGACGACGGCGGCGAGGTTCGGCGACACCGTGAAGCGCTCCGGGAAGGCGCGGTTCAGGGTCTCGGAGACGTGCAGACCGATGGCCGGACCGACCAGTTCGAGCAGGACCAGCGGCGACATCGGCAGGCCGAGCGGCTCGACGGCCTTCTCGGCGACGGCGACCGGGGTGCCCTCGTCGATGACGTTCTGGATCTCGCCCATGAAGCGGGTGAGGATGCGGTTCACGACGAACGCCGGGGCGTCCTTCACCAGGACCGCGGTCTTCTTCAGCTTCTTGGCGACACCGAAGGCCGTGGCCAGGGAGGCGTCGTCCGTCTGCTCGCCGCGCACGATCTCCAGGAGCGGCAGGATCGCGACGGGGTTGAAGAAGTGGAAGCCGACGACCCGCTCGGGGTGCTTCAGCTTCGACGCCATCTCGGAGACCGAGAGCGAGGAGGTGTTGGTGGCGAGGATCGCGTGCGCCGGGGCGACCGCCTCGACCTCCGCGAACACCTGCTGCTTGACGCCGATCTCCTCGAAGACGGCCTCGATGATGAAGTCGGCGTCGGAGAAGCCCTCGGCCTTGTCCAGGACACCGGAGACCAGGCCCTTGAGGCGGTTGGCCTTGTCCTGGTTGACGCGGCCCTTGAGGAGGAGCTTGTCGATCTCCTCGTGGACGTAGCCCACACCCTTGTCGACGCGCGCCTGGTCGATGTCGGTCAGGACGACCGGCACCTCGAGGCGGCGCAGGAACAGCAGCGCGAGCTGCGAGGCCATCAGACCGGCGCCGACGACGCCGACCTTGGTGACCGGGCGCGCCAGGTTCTTGTCCGGGGCACCCGCCGGGCGCTTGGCGCGCTTCTGGACGAGGTTGAACGCGTAGATGCCGCTGCGCAGTTCGCCGCCCATGATGAGGTCGGCGAGCGCCTTGTCCTCGGCGTCGAAGCCCTTCTGCAGGTCACCGTCCTTGGCGGCCTCGATGATCTCCAGGGCGCGGTAGGCGGCCGGGGCGGCGCCGTGCACCTTGGAGTCCGCGATGCCGCGGCCACGGGCCACAGCGGCGTCCCAGGCCTCGCCGCGGTCGATCTCGGGGCGCTCCACCGTGAGCGAGCCGTTGAGGACGGAGGCCGTCCAGATCAGCGACTGCTCCAGGAAGTCCGCACCCTCGAAGAGCGCGTCGGCGATGCCGAGCTCGAAGACCTGCTTGCCCTTGAGCTGGCGGTTCTGGTTCAGCGAGTTCTCGATGATGACCGAGACCGCGCGGTCCGCGCCGATCAGGTTCGGGAGCAGCGCGCAGCCGCCCCAGCCCGGTACGAGACCGAGGAAGACCTCGGGCAGCGAGAAGGCGGGCAGCGCCTTGGAGACGGTGCGGTACGAGCAGTGCAGACCGACCTCGACACCGCCGCCCATCGCGGCGCCGTTGTAGTACGCGAAGGTCGGCACGGCGAGCCCGGAGAGCCGCTTGAAGACCTCGTGGCCGCCCTTGCCGATGGCGAGCGCGTCCTCGTGGCGCTTGAGGATCTCCACGCCCTTGAGGTCCGCGCCGACGGCGAAGATGAACGGCTTGCCGGTGACACCGACGCCGACGATCGTGCCCTCGGCCGCCTCCTTCTCGACCTGGTCGATCGCGGCGTTCAGGTTCGCGAGGGAGCCCGGGCCGAAGGTGGTCGGCTTGGTGTGGTCGAAGCCGTTGTCGAGCGTGATGAGCGCGAAGCGCCCGGCGCCCGCGGGCAGGTCGAGGTGGCGCACGTGCGCCTGCGTGACGACCTCGTCCGGGAACAGCTCGGCCGCGCCCTTCAGAAGCTCAGTGGTGGAGCTGCTCACTTGTCGCCTCCGGCGTCCTTGTGGTTCGGGTTCTCCCAGATGACGGTGGCGCCCATGCCGAAGCCGACGCACATCGTCGTCAGGCCGTAGCGGACGTCCGGCTGCTCCTCGAACTGCCGCGCCAGCTGCGTCATCAGACGCACGCCGGAGGAGGCGAGGGGGTGGCCGTACGCGATGGCGCCGCCGTACTGGTTCACGCGCGCGTCGTCGTCCGCGATGCCGTAGTGCTCCAGGAAGGCGAGCACCTGCACGGCGAAGGCCTCATTGATCTCGAAGAGACCGATGTCGGAGATGGACAGGCCCGCCTGGGCGAGCGCCTTCTCCGTGGCCGGGATGGGGCCGTAGCCCATGACCTCGGGCTCGACACCGGCGAAGGAGTACGACACGAGCCGCATCTTGACCGGCAGGTTGTTCTCGCGGGCGAAGTCCTCGGAGGCGATGATCGACGCCGTGGCGCCGTCGTTCAGACCCGCGGCGTTGCCCGCGGTGACGCGGCCGTGCGTACGGAACGGCGTCTTCAGACCGGAGAGGTTCTCCAGGGTGGTGCCGGGCCGCATCGGCTCGTCGGCGGTGGCGAGGCCCCAGCCGGTCTCACCGGCCTCCGCGTTCGTCCGGCGTACGGAGACGGGCACCAGGTCCTGCTGGATCTTGCCGTTGGCGTACGCCTTGGCGGCCTTTTCCTGCGAGCGCACCGCGTACTCGTCCGCGCGCTGCTTGGTGATGCTCGGGTAGCGGTCGTGCAGGTTCTCGGCGGTCATGCCCATGAAGAGGGCGGACTCGTCGACGAGCTTCTCGCTCACGAACCGCGGGTTCGGGTCGACGCCCTCGCCCATGGGGTGGCGGCCCATGTGCTCGACGCCACCGGCGATGACGGCGTCGTACGCGCCGAACGCGATGGAGCCCGCGGTCGCCGTCACGGCGGTCAGGGCGCCCGCACACATGCGGTCGATGGAGTAACCCGGCACGGACTGCGGAAGCCCGGCCAGGATGCCGGCGGTGCGGCCCAGCGTCAGACCCTGGTCGCCGATCTGCGTGGTCGCGGCGATGGCGACCTCGTCGATCTTGGCGGGGTCGAGGGCCGGGTTGCGGCGAAGAAGCTCCCGGATGGCCTTCACGATGAGGTCATCCGCACGGGTCTCGTGGTAGATGCCCTTCGGGCCCGCCTTGCCGAACGGGGTGCGGACGCCATCAACGAAGACGACGTCCCTGACGGTACGAGGCACGATGGCTCTCCTCCAGGGTGCGGGTGCGCCTGCCGGCGCGCTTCCGTACCCCATGCTACTTGCCGGTAACTAGGCTGCCCAGTCCCGGCTCGGGGAGGCGAAGGTCACATTGCCGGGCGGGGGCGCCCGGAGCGGGGCCGCCCCGCCGAAGACGAAAGCGCCGCCCCGCGGATCCGGGGCGGCGCTTTCGTCAGGCGGAGGGCGTCACTGGGCGGGAGCGGCCTGGGCGAGGGCGGTGACCAGAGCCGGCGTCACCTGGGAGATCTGCCACTGCCGCGCACCGTGCGAGGCGAGAGCCGCCGCCACGGTGTCCGCGTCCACCTGAGCCGGAGGCTCCCAGCAGACCCGGCGGACCGTGTCCGGAGTGATCAAGTTCTCCTGAGGCATGTTCAGCTCCTCGGCAAGCGCCGAGACGGCCGCCCGTGCCGCGGAGAGGCGAGCCGCGGCGGCCGGGTCACGGTCCGCCCAGGAGCGGGGCGGCGGCGGCCCGGAGACGGCCTGCCCGGGCTGCGGGAGCTCGGAGTCGGGCAGCGCCCTGGCCCGGTCCACCGCGGCCTGCCACTGCTCCAGCTGACGGCGGCCCATGCGGTGCCCGAAGCCGGTGAGCCCGGAGAGGGCGTGCACGTTGGGCGGAAGGCTCAGTGCCGCCTCCACGATCGCGCCGTCACTGAGCACCTTGCCGGGCGACACGTCACGCCGCTGCGCCACCTTGTCGCGAGCGGTCCACAGCTCACGTACGACCGCCATCTGACGGCGGCGCCGCACCTTGTGCATGCCGGACGTACGGCGCCAGGGATCGACCCGCGGCGGCGCCGGCGGCGCGGAGGAGATCGCGTCGAACTCCTCGCGGGCCCACTCCAGCTTGCCCTGCCGGTCGAGCTCCTTCTCCAGCGCGTCCCGCAGGTCCACGAGGAGCTCGACGTCGAGCGCCGCATACCGCAGCCAGGGGTCGGGCAGCGGCCGCGTCGACCAGTCGACCGCCGAGTGCCCCTTCTCCAGGACGAAGCCGAGCACGCCCTCGACCATCGCGCCGAGGCCGACCCGGGGGAATCCCGCGAGGCGCCCCGCGAGCTCCGTGTCGAAGATGCTGGTGGGGATCATGCCTATTTCGCGCAGGCACGGCAGGTCCTGCGTGGCCGCGTGCAGCACCCACTCCGCGCCGGAGATCGCCTCGCCGAGCCCGGAGAGGTCGGGGCAGGCGACGGGGTCGATGAGGGTGCTGCCCGCGCCTTCACGGCGCAGCTGCACGAGGTACGCACGCTGGCCGTACCGATAGCCGGACGCGCGTTCGGCGTCCACGGCCACGGGGCCACTGCCTGCCGCGAAAGCGGCGATCACCTCTGCGAGGGCGGTCTCGTCGGCGACCACCGGGGGGATGCCATCGCGCGGCTCGTCCAGGGGAATCGGCGCCGTTTCGACGTCGTCCGGAGGGCCGCCTCCGGTGGTTCGCAGTGAGCTGTCTGCTGCGGTCTCTTGGGCGTCGGTCACCTGTCAAGGGTATCTGTGTATGCACAGCGCCCGTCGACGGAACGTTCCGTCGACGGGCGCGCGAGGGGTGTAAATGAGTCAGTGGATGATTCCGGTGCGCAGGGCCACCGCCACCATCCCGGCGCGGTCACCCGTGCCGAGCTTGCGCGCGATGCGGGCGAGGTGGCTCTTCACGGTCAGGGCGGAGAGCCCCATCGAGACACCGATGGCCTTGTTCGACTGACCCTCCGCGACGAGGCGGAGAACCTCCACCTCACGGCCGGACAGCTCACGGTAGCCACCGGGGTGGCTGGGTGCGCCCGGCGGGCGGCGGTGCATTCGGGCGGCGGCCGAGCCGATGGGCGCGGCGCCGGGGCGGGTGGGGAGACCGACGTTGTTACGGGTGCCGGTGACGACGTAGCCCTTGACGCCGCCCGCGAGGGCGTTGCGTACGGCACCGATGTCATCGGCGGCGGAGAGGGCGAGGCCGTTCGGCCAGCCCGCCGCGCGGGTTTCCGATAGGAGCGTCAGGCCGGAGCCGTCGGGGAGGTGGACGTCTGCGACGCAGATGTCACGGGGGTTGCCGATGCGGGGACGAGCCTCCGCGATCGACGAGGCCTCGATCACGTCGCGTACACCGAGGGCCCACAGGTGGCGGGTGACGGTGGAGCGGACGCGCGGGTCGGCCACGACGACCATGGCGGTCGGCTTGTTCGGGCGGTAGGCGACCAGGCTTGCGGGCTGCTCGAGGAGAACGGACACCAGGCCTCCTGGGGTGCGGGACTGAACCGGCTCGGGGATGAAGCCGGGACGAACCGTGCTTTCAAGGTCACCAACCTCTTCGGCATCAAACCCGTCCGCCTTTAGAGAATGATCACGATTTGGTGAGTAACAATTCGGGCGATTCGGACATGCGATCGATCATCCGAAGATCAACCCGAATCGCAGTCGTTCAGAATCGCTCATCCGCGTGATCGTCCAGTGTCCGTCCGGTGCCTGTTCGGGGCCGTTCGGTGCTGGGCGGAGCCGCTCCGGGCCGGCCGGGGCTGTGCGGGAGCGCCCCGCCACCCGTCACGGCGTCTGCGGCCCCCGCCGCTGGGGCAGCGACACCACCGAGCCGTCGCCGCCGTGCCCCTGGTTCACCGGCGGCAGCCCCGCGATCTGGCAGAGCAGATCGCACCACGCCGCGAGATGCGCCGCCGTGTCCGGCACTCCGCCGTGGCCCTCGCGCGGCGTCCACGACGCCCGGATCTCGATCTGCGACGCGGGCGGCCGCTCGGCGAGCCCGCCGAAGTAGTGCGAACCCGCACGCGTGACGGTGCCGCTCGGCTCTCCGCAGGCCAGACCTCGCGCCTGCAGTGCGCCCGTCAGCCAGGACCAGCAGACCTCGGGGAGCAGCGGATCCGCCGCCATCTCCGGTTCCAGCTCCGCGCGGACGAGCGTGACGAGGCGGAAGGTGCCCTGCCAGGCGTCATGTCCCGCCGGATCGTGCAGCAGGACAAGCCGTCCGTCCGCCAGATCCTCGTCGCCTTCGACCACCGCCGCCTCCAGGGCGTAGGCGTGCGGGGCGAGGCGCTGTGGCGGCCGCGTCGGGTCGATCTCGATCTCGGGCCGAAGCCGTGCCCCCCGCAGCGCGTCGACCGCCGCGCGAAAGGGCAGCGGAGCCGATTCCGCCACCTTCCCCTCCGTACTTTCCATCTCGCCAGCGCCGTCCGACCGTTGTCCTTGAGCCGCAGCCATGCGGGGAAGATTAAGGGGAACGGCGGCTTCGCGCAGGGAGAGACACCCGTGAGAGGGGCCCCGGTCAAGGCAGGGTGTCCCTCGGGGCAGGGGGGCGCGCGGGCCCGTGCGAGACTTTCCGCGTGAGTGCCAACAACAGTCAGAGCCCCGCGGGCCAGCAGAACGCAGCGACGTACGACTCCGCTTTCATGAAGGCCTGCAGGCGCGAGCCCGTGCCGCACACGCCGGTCTGGTTCATGCGGCAGGCGGGGCGCTCACTTCCCGAGTACCGCAAGGTGCGCGAGGGCACGGCCATGCTGGAGTCCTGCATGATGCCGGAGCTGGTCACGGAGATCACGCTGCAGCCGGTGCGCCGCCACAAGGTCGACGCCGCGATCTACTTCAGCGACATCGTCGTCCCCCTCAAGGCCATCGGCATCGACCTGGACATCAAGCCGGGCGTCGGCCCGGTCGTCGCGAACCCCATCCGCTCCCGCGCCGACCTCGCCCAGCTGCGGGATCTGACGCCGGACGACGTGAGTTACGTGACCGAGGCGATGGGCATGCTGACGGCCGAGCTGGGGTCCACCCCGCTCATCGGATTCGCCGGAGCGCCTTTCACTCTCGCGAGCTACCTGGTCGAGGGCGGCCCGAGCCGTAACCACGAGAACACCAAGGCGCTCATGTACGGCGACCCGCTGCTGTGGGCCGACCTGCTCGACCGGCTCGCGGAGATCACCGGCGCCTTCCTCAAGGTGCAGATCGAGGCGGGCGCGAGCGCCGTGCAGCTCTTCGACTCGTGGGTGGGCGCGCTGGCCCCCGCCGACTACCGCCGCTCCGTGATGCCCGCATCGCAGAAGGTCTTCGACGCCGTGGCCCCGTACGGCGTCCCGCGCATTCACTTCGGTGTCGGCACGGGCGAACTGCTCGGTCTGATGGGCGAGGCCGGCGCCGACGTGATGGGCGTCGACTGGCGCGTCCCGATGGACGAGGCGGTACGCCGGGTCGGTCCCGGCAAGGCGTTGCAGGGCAACCTCGACCCGGCGGTCCTCTTCTCCACGCGGGAGGCGGTCGAGGCCAAGACGGACGAGGTGCTGGACGCCGCGTCGGGCCTTGAGGGGCACATCTTCAACCTCGGCCACGGCGTCCTGCCGACCACGGACCCCGACGCCCTGACGCGGCTCGTGGAGCATGTCCACACGCGGACCGCACGCTGACGAAGTCGTTTCGTAGTTGGCTGAAAATCTCGCCTGAATGTGACGGGTGAGGAGGGAAACGGGGCGTGTTGAACGGCGCGCCCGGTCCCTCCTCCCCTCCGCGGGCCGTCAGCGCGACGCCGGCGCGGCCTTCCGCACCGCCGCGACCGCCTTGCGCGCCGCCACCAGGACCGGATCCCACACCGGCGAGAACGGCGGCGCGTAGCCGAGGTCGAGCGCCGTCATCTGGTCCACCGTCATCCGGGCCGTCAGGGCCACGGCGGCGATGTCCACGCGCTTGCCCGCGCCCTCGCGGCCGACGATCTGGACGCCGAGCAGTCGTCCCGAGAGGCGCTCGGCGAGCATCTTCACCGTCATCACGGCCGCCCCGGGGTAGTAGCCCGCGCGGCTCGTCGACTCGATCGTCACCGTCACGTACTGCAGTCCCGCCGCCCGCGCCTCCTTCTCGCGCAGACCCGTGCGGGCGATCTCCAGGTCGCAGACCTTGCTGACGGCCGTGCCGACGACACCGGGGAACGTCGCGTAGCTCCCGCCCACGTTCGAGCCGATGACCTGGCCGTGCTTGTTGGCGTGCGTGCCGAGCGCGATGTGGCGCTCGCGGCCCGAGACCAGGTCGAGGACCTCGACGCAGTCGCCGCCCGCCCAGATGTTCTCGTGGCCCCGCACCCGCATGGCGAGGTCCGTGAGCAGCCCGCCGTACTCACCGAGCGGAAGGCCCGCCGCGCGGGCGAGTTCCGTCTCGGGGCGCACGCCGATGCCGAGCACCACCACGTCCGCCGGATACTCGGCGTCCTCGGTGGCCACCGCCCTGACCCGGCCGTCGTCACCGGTCAGGATCTTGGTGACCTCGGCGCCGTTCACCATCTCGATCCCCATGCCGGACATCGCGTCATGGACGAGGCGGCCCATGTCCGGGTCGAGCGTCGACATCGGTTCCGAGCCGCGGTTGACGACCGTGACCTGGTACCGGCGCTGGATCAGGGCCTCGGCCATCTCGACGCCGATGTAGCCGGCGCCGATGACGACGGCCCTGCGGCCCGGCGTGCGGGCCAGCGTGTCCAGGAGCGCCTGGCCGTCGTCCAGGGTCTGCACGCCGTGCACGCCCGGGGCGTCGATGCCGGGCAGGGACGGGCGGATCGGGCGGGCTCCGGTGCCGATCACGAGCTTGTCGTACGCCGTCCAGTCCTCGACGCCCGACTCCAGGTCCCGGGTGCGGACCCGGCCGCCCTCCACGTCGATCTGCGTGACCTCCGTACGCATCCGCAGGTCGATGTCGCGGGCCCGGTGCTCCTCGGGCGTACGCGCGATCAGCTCGTCCCGCGAGGGGACGTCGCCGCCGACCCAGTAGGGGATGCCGCAGGCCGAGTACGAGGTGAAGTGGCCGCGCTCGAACGCGACGATCTCCAGCTCGTCGGGGCCCTTGAGCCTGCGTGCCTGCGACGCGGCGGACATGCCCGCCGCGTCGCCCCCGATGATCACCAGTCGTTCTTTCGCGCTCCTCATACGGACACGCTACGACTCGGCGGCAGTTGACGGGCCGCTAGCCGTCGTCGCCCTCCCGCTCCGGTGCCGCGGGAGCCGTTGCCACAGCGGGCCGCCGGACCAGCCTCGGACGCACCAGGCGCTGCCACAGGAGGAACAGCAGGGCCGCCACCGCCACGAACGGCAGGATCGCGCCGAGGGCGACCGCGACCCACCGCAGCATCGTCACGAAGGCGCTCCAGCCGCCGGACAGCGCGTCCACGAACGTGGGGTCGTCGTCCTCGGCGTCCGCCTTCTTCACCGCCGTCTCGCTGAGCGAGAGCGTGATCGTGGACATGCTCGTACGGTCCTTGAGCGAGGACTGCCGGGCGAGCAGCGCCTCCAGCTCCGACTGACGGGAGCTCAGCTCCCCTTCCAGCGTGACCACATCGCTCAGCTTCGTCGCCTTGTCCATCAGCTCCCGCACCCGGGCCACGCTCGCCCGCTGCGACTTGATCCGGCTCTCGACGTCGACGACCTGGTCGGTCACGTCCTGTGCCTTGGCCTTGCGCTCGATCAGCTTGCCGGTTCCTTCGAGCGACGTCAGGACCTCGTCGTACCGGTCCTGCGGGACGCGCAGCACGATGCGGGAGCGCTCGTGGCCGCGGCCGTCGCGGTCCGTGGTCTCGTCGCCGACGACGCCGCCCGCGTCGACGGCCGCCGCGCGGGCCTCGTCCAGGGCCTTCGGCACGTCCTTGACGCGGACGGTCAGGGTGGCGGTGCGGATGATGTGCGTGCCGGTGAGCTCGGGCGGCTTCTTCTTGCCGGACTTGTCCGCCCGGCCGCCGCCCACCCCCTCGGAGTCCTCATTGCCCGGTGCGTAGGCGTCCTCCCGGGCGGCGCTGCCCGCCGCCTTGTCGCTGTCACCGCCGGAGTCGCCGCCCGCGCTGCACCCGGTGAGCGCGAGGGCCACGGCGAGCAGCAGGGCCGGGAGTGCCTGGACGGTGCGGTGCCTTGATGTGCCGGACGCGTGCATCTCGACGTACCCCCCGAGGGTCGTGGTGACTGATGCTCCTTTGACGCCGGGGAGGGGCAGAACGATGGTTGCCGACCGGTTCCGATGGGGTCACGGTCGGGACTCGCGCGACGCGTGGAGCACGACTCGTAGAGTGGAGGCATGCGCGAAACGGACACACGTACGGGCCATGTCGTAGTCATCGGCGGCGGGATCGCCGGACTGGCCGCCGCCCACCGATTGCTCGACACCGGCGCCCGCGTGACCGTCCTGGAGGCCTCCGACCGGCTCGGCGGCAAGCTGCTCCCCGGCGAGATCGAGGGCGTCCGTGTCGACCTCGGCGCCGAGTCGATGCTGGCCCGCCGCCCCGAGGCCGTCACCCTCGCCCGCGAGGTGGGCCTCGCCGACCGGCTGCAGCCGCCCGCCACGGCGACCGCGGCGATCTGGACCCGCGGTGCGCTGCGGCCGATGCCCAAGGGCCACGTCATGGGCGTACCCGGCGACGCGTCGGCCCTCTCCGGAGTGCTGTCCGACGAGGGGCTGCGGCGCATCGAGCAGGACCGTGACCTGCCGCCCACCGAGGTCGGCGACGACGTGGCGGTCGGCGCGTACGTGGCCGCGCGCCTCGGCCGCGAGGTCGTCGACCGCCTCGTGGAGCCGCTGCTCGGCGGGGTGTACGCGGGGGACGCGTACCGCATCTCGATGCGCTCGGCCGTGCCGCAGCTCTTCGAGGCCGCCCGCGCCCACGACTCCCTCACCGAGGGCGTACGCGCCATCCAGGCCAGGGCCGCGCGGAACCAGCAGACCGGGCCCGTCTTCATGGGCATCGAGGGGGGCGTCGGCCAACTGCCGCTCGCTGTCGCCGATTCGGTGCGCGCGCGGGGCGGCGAGATCCGCACCGGGACGCCGGTCACCGAGCTGCGGCGTACGTCGGAGGGCTGGCAGGTCGGCACCGAGGAGCAGGTCATCGACGCGGACGCCGTCGTCGTCGCCGTGCCCGCCTACGCCGCCGCCGCGCTGCTCGGCGTCGAGGCGCCCGCCGCGGCGGCCGAGCTGGCAGGCGTCGAGTACGCCTCCATGGCCCTGATGACCCTCGCCTACCGCCGCAGCGAGACCGACCTGCCCGAAGGCAGCGGTTTTCTCGTGCCGCCCGTCGACGGGCACACCATCAAGGCGTCCACCTTCGCGTCACGCAAGTGGGGCTGGATCGCCGAGGAGGACCCCGACCTCCTTGTGCTGCGTACGTCGGTGGGGCGCTACGGCGAGACGGAGATCCTGCGGCGCGAGGACGCCGAGCTGATCGAGCTCTCCCGGCACGACCTGCGCGCGGCCACCGGCCTGGACGCCGAGCCCGTCGCCGCCCGCGTCACCCGCTGGCACGACGGTCTGCCGCAGTACCCCGTCGGCCACCACGCGCGCGTGGCCCGCGTCCGCGAGCACGTGAGCAAGCTGCCCGGACTCGCGGTGTGCGGAGCGGCGTACGACGGCGTGGGCATCCCCGCGTGCATCGCGAGCGCCTACGCGGCCGTCGACCAGCTGGGCGGTGACCTGGCGGGTGTGCAGGAGCTCACCCGCAACCCGGTGCAGAGCCTGCACGGCGGCGGAGGAGAATAGGGCCATGAGTGACGACGCCCCCGCCAAGAGCCCGAACGCGGGCAAGAAGGCCAAGGACCTCAACGAGGTCATCCGCTACACGTTGTGGTCCGTCTTCAAGCTGAAGGACGTGCTCCCCGAGGACCGCGCCGGCTACGCCGACGAGGTACAGGAGCTGTTCGACCAGCTCGCCGCCAAGGACATCACCGTCCGCGGCACGTACGACGTGTCGGGCCTGCGCGCCGACGCCGACGTCATGATCTGGTGGCACGCCGAGACCTCCGACGAGCTGCAGGAGGCCTACAACCTCTTCCGGCGCACCAAGCTGGGCCGCGCCCTGGAGCCGGTCTGGTCGAACATGGCGCTGCACCGCCCCGCCGAGTTCAACAAGTCGCACATCCCGGCCTTCCTGGCCGACGAGACGCCGCGCGACTACATCAGCGTCTACCCCTTCGTGCGCTCCTACGACTGGTACCTGCTGCCCGACGAGGACCGTCGCCGCATGCTCAAGGACCACGGCATGATGGCCCGCGGTTACCCCGACGTGCGCGCCAACACGGTCGCCTCGTTCTCCCTCGGCGACTACGAGTGGCTGCTCGCCTTCGAGGCGGACGAGCTGTACCGCATCGTCGACCTCATGCGGCACCTGCGCGCCTCCGAGGCCCGCATGCACGTCCGCGAAGAGGTGCCGTTCTACACCGGCCGCCGCAAGTCCGTGGCGGACCTCGTGGCGGGCCTCGCCTAGTTAATTCGGTTGCCGCGTCCGTCCGGTGCGGGTTTCATCGAGAGGTCGAAGCCAAGGACAGAGAGACGGTGAATGTATGCCCAGGGCCCTGCGGAACAGCTCGGAGTCATCCCCTTCCGCAACGCTCAGGAGTCATCCTCACCATGTCCCGCAACACCTCTCGGCGGGCCCGCACTGAAGCGCGCGCCCAGTCCTTCCGCTGCCTGCAGTGCGGTCTCGACGTCTCGATGACCGCCCCCGGCACCGACCACCGCAACCACTGCCCCAACTGCCTGTGGAGCCGTCACCTCGATGACACCCCGGGCGACCGGGACGCGGACTGCGGCGCCCGGATGGAACCCCTCGCCATCTCCGTCCGAGGAGACGGCGAGTGGGTGCTCGTCCATCGCTGTACGCACTGCGGTGTCCTGCACGCCAACCGCACGGCGGGCGATGACAACGCCCTGCCGCTGACCCGGCTCGCGGTGCGTCCGCTGGCCCAGCCGCCGTTCCCGCTGGAGCGTCTCGGCGCCTTGTAGCTAGTGCTTCTCGGGGAGAGCCGCCGCCCGCGCGCCGGACAGCGGCGCGGGCTCCTTGTGGGGTGCGCACGCCGCGCGCTCCACGGGGAGCCTGCCCTCGAGGAGGTACGCCTCCATGTGGCCGTTGACGCACTTGTTGGGCCCGGCGCCGATGCCATGGGTGCCCGCGTCCCGCTCGGTCACCAGGACCGAACCGCCCAGCCTGCGGTTCAGCTCCTGGGCGCCCTCGTACGGGGTCGCCGCGTCCCGCTCGGCGGCGAGGATCAGCGTCGGCGGAAGCTCGCCCTCAGTGGCGCGGACGTCCAGGGGCTGGCGACGGGGCTCGGTCCAGTAGGCGCACGGCAGGTTCATCCAGGCGTTGTCCCAGGTCTCGAAGGGTGCCACCCGCGCGAGCATCGAGTTGTCACGGTTCCAGGTCTTGAAGTCCGTCGGCCAGGGCGCGTCGTTGCACTCGACCGCGGTGTAGACCGCGTTGCCGTTCTCCTGCTCCTTGGCCGCCTTCGGCTCGGGCGCCGCCTGCTCGATCAGCGGCTTCGGATCGCCCTTCACATACGCCGAGAGCGCCGATGCGCGCGCCGGCCAGTAGTCGTCGTAGTACCCGGCCTGGAGGTACGCCGACTGCAGCTGGCCGGGACCGACCTTGCCGCCTGCGGGCTTGGCCGCCAGCTTGTCGCGCACCTTCTCGTAGCTGTGCTGCACCGCATCGGGCGTCTTGCCCAGGTGGTAGGTCTTGTCGTGCTTGGCCACCCAGGCGCGGAAGTCGGCCCAGCGCCGCTCGAAGGCCGCGGACTGGTCGAGGTTGTTGCGGTACCAGATCTGCGCGGGGTCGGGGTTGACCGCCGAGTCGAAGACCATGCGGCGCACGTGCGAGGGGAAGAGCGAGGCGTACACCGCGCCGAAGTAGGTGCCGTACGAGGCGCCCATGAAGGTCAGCTTCTTCTCGCCGAGCGCCGCCCTGAGCACGTCCAGGTCCCGGGCGTTGTTCAGGGTCGTGTAGTGCCGCACCGCCTTGCCGGAACGCTTGACGCAGCCCTCCGCGTACGCCTTCGCCTGCTTGACGCGCTCCAGTTTGTACGCGGTGTCGGGGTGGGTCGGTGACTGGGTCGGGGCCTTGGCGAACTCCTTCGGGTCCTGGCAGGAGATCGGCGCCGAGCGGCCGACACCGCGCGGGGCGTAGCCCACGAGGTCGTACGCCGCCGCGATGCGCTTCCACTCGGGGAGCATGCCGACCATCGGGAAGTACATGCCGGAGCCGCCGGGGCCGCCCGGGTTGAACACGAGGGCGCCCTGCCGTTTGACGGACTTGCCGCGGCGCGGTTCGGCCCGCTCCGTGGCCTTGGTGCGGCTGACGGTCAGTCTGATCTGCTTGCCGCTCGGGTCCGCGTAGTCCAGCGGCACCAGGACCGTGGCGCACTTGACCGAGGGAGGCAGGCCCTCGACCTTCGGGCAGGCGCCGAAGCGCAGGCCGGCCGCCTGCGCCCGCTGGGCCGCGATCTGGGTGCCTCGCGTTTCCGGGTACGGGGTGGTGTCGGCCGCGGACGCGCTTCCCGTGGGGGCGGCGACGAGTGCGGTCAGGACCAAGGATCCGGCGGTTCCGTAGAGGGCGGCTGCTGCTCTCATCGCTCTCCATCCCTTCATTCAGCCGTGCGTTGCTCGAACAAAAGGGATGATTCGTTTGGTAATGGGTGAAGTAAAGGACCGCCCCGCCGGTGTCGGGCGTGTCGGGCTCAATGACCCCGATGCGCCGTGTCCCGGTGTGCGAAGGCCGCTCGGAGTTCCGGGTCGGCGAGGGCACGGGTGCCGCGTACGGCCACCGCGGTGAGGTCGGAGCCGCCGCGCGCGGGCAGCGCGCTCAGCAGGAGCTGGCCCGCGGGCGAGGCCCAGCGCGGATAGGGGTGGATCTCGAAGCGGGCGACGGCCAGGCAGCTCGCGTTCAGGGCGAGGGCCAGCGCGAACCAGAGCGCGACGGGTACCTCTTCCCGCGGCTCCTGGGCCGGCATGAGCAGCGCGACGGCGCCGAGGGCGATCACCGCCACCGCGGCCGCCCGCACCTGCCGGACCGCTCCCGCGACCCCCGACCAGGTGCCTTCCGGCAGGGCGAGTCCCGCCGCCACGAGACGGTCGGCCAGGGCGCGCATCGCGTCGGTGCCGGCCGCCGCACGGCGTACCGGCGCTATCGGTGACTGCCCGCCCGGCCCTATCGCGCCGAGCACGGAACGCTCCATGTCGTCGCTGCCCACCGGGTCGACGACCGTCGCCCAGCCGGTGTGCGCGAGCAGCAGGCGCCGGGCGCGGGCCATCGACACCAGGGTGAGGTCGGTGACGCGGGCGGGGCCGCCGGAGAGGAACGCGGCCTCGTAGAGCGTCAGTTCATGGCGTTGCCCCGGGGCCGCGTCGTGCCGGGCGGCGCGGTACGCGGTGAGGCAGAGCCGGGCGCAGGACAGGCCCGTGGCGACCCAGGCCACGAGAAGGAGCGGAAGCCAGAACATGCCGGTGTTCTATGCGAGGGAGCGGCGCAGCGCCATGGGTTATTCAGCATGCGGACGTGAGGGCGCGGGTACGTAACGTTCCGCTTTGCTGCGGGGCTTCTACTTGTCCTTGCCGCGCCCCTTGTCCTCCTTCGTGCCCTTGTCCTCCTTCGGTTCCGTGTCTTCCTTCGGCTTCGTGTCCTCCCTCGGCCCGCTGTCCTCCGTCGGCTTGGGGCGTGAGGCGGGTGGGGGCAGCGAGAACGTGGGTGAGGGGGAGACCGGGGTCGCCGGAGCCGGGGACTCGGTCGGGCCGGGTGGGGCGGGGGAACGGGTCACCGGGACGGGGCCCGCCGACGCCGCGTCACGCGCCAGATCGTCGAAGTCGACCAGGCCCGTGCCTTCGAGGACCGTGATGTGGTCGAGGACCGTCGTGTTCGCGTCGTCCGCGAGCGCGCGCACCAGCGAGTTGCGGGTGGTCGCGCGGACCTCGGCGACCACCGAGAAGACCTTGCCGTGGGCTGCGCGCAGGATGTTGGCGAACTTCTCGTCGTACGCGCCGCCGTGCGCGTCGCTCATCTCGTCGAGCCAGCCCCGCTGCTGCGGGGTCGGCTGGTTGGGCAGCTCCATGTTGAGCCGCGTCGCCACCTCGCGTACGCGCGCGTCGAGGAACGTATGGCCCTCGACGAGGTGCTCGCCCGCCGTCTGCACCGCCTTGGTGGTGCCGCGCGCCTCGGCCTGCTGTCCGGCGGGGAGCTCCCAGAGCCCCGCGAGCCGCACCTTGGTGATGAAGTCCCTGTCGAGCGCGGAGAGCGGGCCGAACTCCGTCGACACGGTCTCCGCGTCGAGTATGTCCTGGCCGGTGCCCGACCTGTCCTCGTACGACCAGACGGGAAAGAGCAGCGCGGCCAGCGTCGCGACGAGCCCCGCCACGATCAGGCCGGTGCCGTTGATGGATCGCATGACGCCTCCTGTTGCGGCACCGCACGTTAGTGCGCCACGGAGAGCGACCGGCACCATACGGCGCGGAGTACGTCAACTGCCGTACGGGTAAGGGGCATCGGATGCGGGGCGGGCGCCGGGGGAGCGGCGGGGGACGCAGATCCGCCCTCGCCGCCGCCTCTGCACCACGGGCGGGGCCTGCCGGGCGCCCGCACGCCGGGCAGCCGCCTAGGAGCTGCCGCCTCCGCCTCCGCCACCCCCGCAGCCGCCGCCCCCTCCTCCGCCGCAGGACGAGGAGCCGCCCCCGCAGCCGCCGCCGGAGCCTCCGCAGCTCGCGCCGCCGCACGCCGAGCCGCTTTCCGTGCCCCCGCACCAGGCGATGGTGCCCGAGCCGGAGCTTGCGTACGTCGAGGATGTCGCCGCGGTGCGGCCCGGCCGGACGCGGTGCGCGGCCTGGAGCTGTGCGCGCAGGTCGGGGTCGAGGACGCCGACAAGACCTTCGACGGCCACGCGGTACGCCGCGCCCGGAGAGAGCGCGCCCGCGGCGCGGTACTCCGCGAGCGCGGTCCGGCCCGTGGCGCTCACCCGCGTGCGGGTGGCGCGGCCGCAGAGCAGACCGACCAGGACGCCGAGCACCCAGGCCACGATCAGCAGGATCGTCGCCCCGCTCACGGGATCCCATGAGGGGCCGTCGCCGTCCTTGACGGCGATGACGCCGATGACGAGGAAGAACCCGGCGAAGCTCAGGGCGTGGTGCCGGATCCTGCGGCGCCGCAGGCGGTCAAGGGCCTCGGGGCGCACCATCAGCCCGCGCCGGGCCAGCGTGTCGCCGATCGCCTGCACGGCGGGGCTGCGCATCACGCCGATGCGCAGCCAGTGCAGGGCGCCGCTCGGCGCGGCCTCGTGCGCCTGGAGCACCGCACCTTCCACGGGGTTGCGGACCTCGGCCGACCGGAGTGCGACGACGCCGGGGAACGCGACCACCAGACGCCCGTCCTCGTGCATGGCCGCGATCGTGGCGTCCGCGACCCGGCCGGGGCCACCGCCGAGGAAGGCGGCCTCCAAGGGGTCGAACACCGCGCCGTGCCGGGCGTCGGACTGCGTCGGCGCGGCCTGCCGGATGCGGGAGGCGCCGACGAGGAGAGCGGCCGACGAGGCCGCGACCAGCAAGGCGAAACAGAGGGACAGGACCTCCATGGCTGCCGCCTCCCCTAGCCCCTGCGCAGCGCGAACCGTGCCGCGCGCAGCCACCGGGTGACCGGTCGCGCGTCCACCGGCGCGGGCCCGGACCGGTCGAGCCACCAGCGGGTCAGCCTGCCCCGCGCCTCCGCGTCCTCGGGCAGCCCGGCGAGCAGCAGCCGCTCGGCGAAGTCCAGCGCGTCACGGCGGTAGCCGCCGGACATCGGCCGCGACTGCGCGTACGCGAAGAACTCCGCGCGATAGAGCGCGCCGAGGATCTCCGCCAGCTCGGGCGCCACCTTCGCCACGACGTCCGCCCGCTTGCCGGTCAACGCCCGGCTCTGCACGGCAAGACGGGCCCGGTCGAACCCCTCGGGTGCGGGCGTCCTGGCCACCAGGGCGGAAAGGAGCGCGGTCTGTGCGAGGGCGAGCCGCTGACGGGAGGCGGCGGGCGCCGCGGCGGACGTCGTGTCCGCGGCGGGCTCACCGGCGTCTCGCGCCGTGCCGACGGCGCACTCACCGGATGCGGGCGCCTTCGTCCGCACCCTCTCCCGTATCGCCTCCAGCTCCCGCTCCAGTTCCCGCGGCGCCGGAAAGTTCTCGTCCCGTTCCAGCAGGACACCCGGCGGGCTCACCCGGGCCGCCAGGTCCGACAGGATCGCCAGGACCGGCTCGGGCACCGGGTGGGCGTGACTGTCGTGCCAGACGCCGTCCCGCTCGAAGCCGCCGGCGACATGGACGTACGCGATGGCCTCGACCGGCAGTTCGTCCAGGGCCTTCGACGGGTCCTCGCCGCGGTTGACATGATTCGTGTGGAGGTTGGCGACGTCGATGAGGAGACGTACGCCGGTGCGCTCGACGAGCTCGTACAGGAACTGCCCTTCCGTCATCTCCTCGCCGGGCCAGGAGATCAGCGCCGCGATGTTCTCCACGGCGAGCGGCACCGGCAGCGCGTCCTGCGCGATGCGCACGTTCTCGCACAGCACGTCGAGGGCGTCGCGGGTGCGCGGCACGGGCAGCAGATGGCCCGCCTCCAAGGGCTGTGAGGCCGTCAGCGGGCCCCCGGCGCGTACGAACGCGATGTGCTCGGTGACCAACGGCGAGCCGAGCGCCTGCGCGCGCTCGGCGAGCGCGGCGAGGCGCGTCTCGTCGGGGCGGTCGGCGCCGCCGAGACCGAGCGAGACGCCGTGCGGCACCACCGTGATCCCGCGTTCCCGCAGCCGCAGGAGGGAATCGGGAAGGTGCCCGGGGCACAGGTTCTCCGCGACTGCCTCGACCCAGTCGATGCCGGGCATCCGTTCCACGGCGTCCGCGATCTCCGGGCGCCACCCGATTCCGGTCCCCAGATGTTTCATGATCCCCCTCCTCCGCCAAGACCCCGCGTCGCGCCCGTGTCTTGTGAACGTGTGCAGGAGTCATGGCCCCGGCCGAAGCGGCCGAACCCCTGAGGGGGGACGTTCAGAGCTACATTTGAGGTTCCGGCCGGTTCGTGTTGACCTCCCCGGGAGGTGCGGGCGAGGGCCGCGACGTCGTGGACACATCACCGGTCGGGCCGGCCGGCGGGGGCTCGGGGGGAGTGACGCCGGAGGGCGGCGGAGGCCCGGTGGGGCTGGCCGTGGCGGTGGCGGCGCCGCCGTTCGCGATGTCGTCGAAGTCGACGAGACCGGTCGCCTCCAGCATCGTGATGTGGTCGAGGACCGTCTGGTTGGAGTCGCTGGCCAGCTGCCGTATCAGCGTGTTGCGGGTGCTGTCCCGCACCTGCGCGATCACGCTGAACACCTTGCCGTGCGCGACGCGCAGCAGATTCGCGAACTTCCGCTGGTACTCCATGCCTTCGGCCTCGGTCAACTCCTGCAGCCAGCCCTGTTGTTGGGCGGTGGGCTGGTTCGGCAGCTCCACGCCGAGCTGCGCCGCGACCGCACGGGCCCGCTTGTCGAGGTCCGTGTGGCCGACGATCAGATGGTCACCGGCCTCTTTGATCGCCTCGGTCGGCGCCCGCTCGACGGCCTGCTGGCCGGCGGGCAGCTCCCACAGCCCGGCCAGCCGCACCTTCACCAGCAGATCGCGGTCGGCCGCCGAGAGCGGGCCCCACTGGGTGGCCACGGACCCGGCGGCCAGATTTGCGGGCCCCGTGCCCGAACGGTCGGCGTAGGACCACATGGGGAACGCGAGCGCGCCCAGTGTGACCACGAGTGCCGCGATGATCAGAGCCGTGCCGTTGATGCGCCGCAATGTGCCGTGCCTTCCTGCCCGTCGACCTGCCCGTCAACCTGCCGTGAGGCAAGCTACTTCCTGGTACCAGGGGATACGGAAGAGGCGTGCGTGATGTTCAACGCTTTGCCCGACCGACGTGTGACGTGGGCGACCTCCCCAGGAGGGCCAGCATCTCCTCCAGCGGCGAGGCGTCCTCGGGCGTGGGCAGGGCCGGTGCGAACGCCGCGCCGGGACCCCGGAGTTCGGGATCCTTCGGCACCCGGCGGGCGATGTCCAGCGCGGTGTCCACGACCGGCCGGGGGAGATCGAGATCGGCGCCGAGGGTCGTCGCCACGTCCCAGGAGTGCACCACGTGATCCAGGAGATGGAAGCCGACGGCGATCCGTCCGGTGAACGTCCCGCCGATCTCGGGAAGCGTGAACCCCCTTTCCATGACGCCCTCTTCGGCGAACGCGGCCAGGACGTGGCGCACCGACTCGTCGTAGACCTTGAACGGGTCGCGTCCGGGATCCGGCGCGATCCAGTACGTGCGGTCGGCGCCCGAACCGCGAGCCGCCGCCGCGAACCCGTGGTGCTGAGCGGTCATGTGCGCCACCAGGTCGCGCAAGGTCCAGCCGGCGCAGGGGGAGGGGCGCTCCCAGTCGGCGGCGCGGGCCGTGCGCAGGACGCGGAGGGATTCCTGGAGGGCGGCGCGGTCGAGTGCGATGAGGTCCGTCATGGGGATGTCACTCACTTTCCGTGGCGTGAACGGCGCCGGGTGGCGGGGGAGTTGAGCCGATGGGGTCCGGGCCGGTGATCAGGGAGATCGCGGTGGCCCAGACGCCGTACGGATCGAACCGGTCCACCGTCCAGGCGGTGGCGCGCATCTCGCCCCGGCCCCTGTGAGCGCGGACGATCCGTACGTGGTCGGGGCGCCCGACGAACGCGTACAGCGACCGCTCGTCGGTCCAGACCGAGACGGAACCCGAGCGCTTGCGCCGCGGGTCGGCCCAGAGCCACATGCCGACGGCGCCGGGCGTGCGAGGCCAGCTCCGGCGCAGCCGCAGGCCCGACAGGGCGATCGGGAGGGTCTGGGAGTGACGGCGGGCGGTGAACTCCGTGACGCTCGCCAGGACCGGGCCCGGCGTGAGCGCGTCGGGGCCCGGTTGCCAGGGCGAACGGGAGATCGATCGCGGAATCAGTGAAGGCATGCCACGAGCCTAAATCTAAACGAACGGTCGTGCTACTTGTTTTGCGCAGTCGCCTTGTTCCGGATCACCCCGGCGGGTGGACAGGGAAGTTGCGGCAGGGGCCTCGGAAACTCAGCGGAGTACTCAGCGGAGTGGGGACACCCGCGAGGGATCCGTCGCCGCCGCGCGCAGCCGCGCCGTGATGGCGACGCCCGCCCTGCGGTAGGCGTCCGGCTCGTCGTGCAGGACCGAGTGCGCGTTCGCCGTCTCCATCGGGGCGATGAGCTCGAAGGCGAGCTGGGGGACGTCGGTGTCCGGGAGCAGTTCGCCGGTGTCGCGCGCCTCGGCGACGCAGCGCTCCACCTGGCCGGTCCAGTCACGGTTGGCGCGGACCAGCGCGTCGTGCACGGCGCCCTCGCGGGCGTCGAACTCGGCGATCACCCCGTAGAAGAAGCAGCCACCGGGAAAGACCCGCTGCTCCGAGTAGTCGAGCCAGTGCGCGCACAGCTGCCGTACGCGGTCGAGGCCGGGCGGCGACTGCCCGGCCGGTTCCACCACGGCGTCCAGGAAGATGCGGCCCGCCGCGCGTACGGTCGCGAGCTGCAGTTCCTCCTTGGAGCCGAAGAGCGCGAAGACCCCGCTCTTGCTGAGCTTCAGCTCGGTGGCGAGACGACCGACGGAGAGCGCGTCCAGGCCCTCGACCGAGGCGATGTCGACCGTACGGCGCAGGACGAGACGCCGGGTCTGGTTGCCGCGCTCGACGCGCCCGTCGAGCTTGGCACCCGCCGTGCCGGCACGCGTGCGCGCGCCCGGGTCCGCGCCAGTGCCCGGGCCCGCGCCCGCTCCCGCGTCCTCGCTCACGCCGAGCTCGCTCGCCATGCCGGTCTCCTCAGCGCCGTTCCGTCGTGCTTTGTCTGGTTGCCCAGTCCATCGTGCGTCTCCCGGGGACATCCTCTCTCGTGGCGCCATGCTCGTGGGCGCGCACGTCAGATGACCCGGCTCCTGGGTTCACGGGCTCCCGGGTTTCCGGGTGCGAGCAGCGTCCGGCGGACGGTGTCGCGGAGCCAGTGGTGGCCTCCGTCGGCCGCCTGGCGGGGATGCCATGCCATGCCGACGGACAGGGGCGGCAGAGGCAGCGGGATGTCGAGGAGGCGCAGGCCGAGGGCGGCGGCCGGGTCGGTGAGAGGGGAGGGGGCGGCGCCGGGGAGGGCGGTGGGGACGAGGCAGACGACATCGCTGTCGGCGGCGAGAGCCATCGCGGCCAAATGGCTGGGCAGGACGACGACGACCCGCCGCTGGAGGTCCCGCTCGGCCAGGGCGGCGTCCAGCGGCCCCTTGAACCGGCCGCGGCGGCTCACCACGACGTGTTCGGCGGCGGCGAGCCGCTCCGGGGTCAACGTCCCTTCGGTGAGGGGGTGTTCGGGCCGGACGGCCGCCGCCATCCGCAGGGTGACCAGTTCTTCGACCCGGGTCTCGGGGTCGACGTGGTCGATGGAGCCGACCTCCAGGTCGATCCGGCCGTCACGCAGGGCGGGCCCGGCCTCCAGGTCCTCGGCTCGGAACCGCAACGAGACGCCGGGTGCCTCCTGTTGGGCAAGCCGAAGCAGCCCGGGGGCCAGGGCCGCGCCGATCAGGTCGGCGGCCTGAAGGGTGAAGGTGCCGCGCAGGGTGGCGGGGTCGGCCTTGCCGTCGGGGGCGAGCAGCGCCCCGAGCCTGCGCACCACCGTGGCGGCCTCCTCACGCAGCGCTTGGGCGCGCGGAGTGGGGACCATCGTCTGCCCGGCCCGGACCAGGAGCGGGTCCTGGAGGACGCGCCGGAGGCGGGCGAGCGTGCGGCTCATGGCGGCGGGGGACGTGTGCAGGCGCGCGGCGGCGCGGGTGACGCTCTGCTCGGCCAGCAGAGCGTCGAGCGCGACGGCGAGATGGGCGTCGATGACGGGTTCCGAAGGCTCCGGACTGCTGCTCATGGGCGGGTCGTCGTTCCCTTCCGGGTCATTCCACTTCAGGCAATGATCCCTTGCTGAAGTTCCCATTGTGGCAACACCGTGGTCCTCCGCAGGATGAGGGACGTACCGATCCGGCACGACCCACGAGGTTTCCATGATCGTCATCACTGCTCCCACCGGGAACATCGGCCGCCGGCTGCTGCCCCTGCTCCTGGACTCCGCCCCCGCCCGCGGCGAGGAACTGCGCGTGATCGTGCGCGATCCCGCCCGGCTCACCGACGCGGTGCGCGAACGCGTCGAGGTGATCACCGGCTCGCACGGCGACCCCGAGGTCCTCGACCGCGCCTTCGAGGGAGCGGACGCCGTGTTCTGGCTCGTCCCCCCGGACGCCTCCCTGGCCCCGGATGACGCCTACCGCGGCTTCACCCGCCCCGCCGTTAAGGCCCTCGTCGCGCACGGCGTCGGCCATGTCGTCGGCGTCTCCGCCCTCGGCCGTGGCACCCAGGTCGCCGACCGCGCGGGTCTCGTCTCCGCTTCCCTCGCCACGGACGACCTCATCGCGGGCACCGGCGTCGCCTACCGGGCCCTGGCCAACCCGTCCTTCTTCGAGAACCTCCTGGAGGAGGCCGAATCGATCCGTGAGAAGGGCGTCTTCACCGATGCGGTGGACGCCGATCGCAGGGCGCCTCTCGTCGCCGTCGCCGACATCGCGGCCGTCGCGGCGCGCCTGCTGCTCAAGCGCACATGGACGGGGAGCGACAGTGTTCCGGTCCTCGGGCCGCAGGATCTGTCCCCCAACGACCTGGCCCGCATCATGACCGAGCAGCTGGGCCGTCCCGTCCGCTACGAACGCCAGTCGCTCGACGAGCTCTACAGCACCCTCGTCGGCTACCGCCTCAACGAAGCGTTCGCCCAGGGCGTCGTCGACATGAAGCGGGCCAAGGACGAGGGCCTGGACGCCGGTGTCGCCCGCACTCCGGACACCGCATCGCCCACCACCTTCGAAGAGTGGTGCGCCCGGACGCTCAAGCCCGCCGTCCTCTCCTGACGGTCACCGCACCCCGGCCGTCCGCCGCACACCCACCACACACCGACGCCCAGGAGGCGCCCGACATGCCCACCGAGAACACCGCCCCGCCGGTCACCGCGTTCATGCTCATCAAGACCACACCTGAGTGGCTCGCCATGACCGTTCAGGAACGGGTGGACGCTTTCAGCACCCAGGTCATCCCCGCGATCAAGGCCAAGACCACCGGCGTCCGGTCACGCTTCTACGACACGGAGTT
Organism: Streptomyces sp. NPDC054872; assembly: GCF_053610705.1. Taxonomy (NCBI): domain Bacteria; kingdom Bacillati; phylum Actinomycetota; class Actinomycetes; order Kitasatosporales; family Streptomycetaceae; genus Streptomyces; species Streptomyces sp. NPDC054872. Next base: position 24,333 of record NZ_JBSGYY010000039.1, read on the forward strand.
CTACTCCACCCGCGTCACCGACGTATGGGTCTGGGAGGCCGACGACCACGAGGCCTACCAGCTGCTCATCGACGCCCTGCGCGAAACCCCGTTCTGGGACCGCTACTTCGAGATCGTCGACCTTCTCGTCGGCACCGAGAACGGCTACGCCCGCACCTACGGCCTCGACGCCGTGGCCACCATCAGCACCTGAGCACAGGGAGGCGCGGCCCGCTCAACGCAAGGCCGGGTGGTCGGCGACCACGGTGCAGGAGCCGGGGGCGATCTCCGTGAAGCCCGCGTCCCGTACCACCGGCAGGCCGGTCGCCACGAGTTCGCTCCAGCGCGCGGCGTCCGGAGTGCGGACGGAGAGCGGGTAACCGGCGTCCCGCCAGGCCCCGCGCTCCTCGTCCGACAGCTCCCACCAGGCGAGTTGGGCGCCGTGCCCCGCCTGCGCCATCGCCTTGCCCGCCGACATGTCGACGTCGGGGCTCATCCACAGGACCGGCGCGGTCGGGTCCGCGGGCGGCACCGCCTCCGGGTCGTCCAGGTCCGTGCCCGAGACCTGGAGCCGGGCCAGGTCCTTGGGCCAGCCGTCCAGCGGCACCGGGGGAAAGACGCGGACCTCCGCCGACTTGCCCGTGACCGTGATGCCGGGCAGCGCCTCGGCCCGCCGCCACTCGGCGCCGCGGGCCCGCCGGACCACCTTGCGGATCCTGGCGTCCTGCCAGTCACGCATGGCCTGCGCCCACTCACCGTCGCCGAGGGACCGCTCGTCGCCGAGCATGACGAGTACCGCGCGGGCCGCGGTCTCCAGGGCGTCCGTACGGTGCGGAGGCTCGGCGCGCTCGATGCGGGCCACCAGCGGCAGTACGTACTGAGGTGCCTCGTCGCGTGTCGTCTTCTCCACGCGGAAGGGGCTGTCCCGGGGGTCCGGGGTGTCCTGCGGCTGGGAGTGTCCTGCGGTCTGGTCGCTGCTCACGCGCCCAGTCTGCCAGGCGGAAGATCGGACCTGTCGGGGGCTTCGCCCACGGCTCCCGCGCCCACCGCTCCTTGGCCGCGGCTCCCGCTCTCGGCCCCTGGCCTCTGCTCCTGCCCCGCAGACTTGCCCCGCGGCGGGACCCCTGCGCGAGGATGACCGCATGGACAGTGATCTTGCGGGGGCCGTGCTGCGGCTCGACGGGGTGGGGCGGCGCTATGCCATGGGCGGGCCTTGGGTGCTGAGGGATGTCGGCCTGGGCGTCGGCGCGGGCACGCTGGTGCGGATCGAGGGGGCGAACGGCACCGGCAAATCCACCCTGCTGCGGCTGCTCGCCGGGATCGACGCCCCGACGGAGGGCCGCGTCGCCGGGCGGCCGCGCACGGCGTACGTCCCCGAACGCTTCCCCGCTGCGCTGCCGTTCACGGCCGTCGGCTACCTCACGCATATGGGCCGCATCCACGGCTTGGCGAGGGGAGCGGCCGCGCGGGGCGCGGAGGAATGGCTGGAGCGCTTCGGGGCCGGGAGTTACGCCCGTACGCCCCTGTCGGAGCTGTCCAAGGGCAGCAGCCAGAAGGTCGCCGTGGCCCAGGCGCTCCTCGCGGGGCCGGAGCTGCTCGTCCTCGACGAGGCCTGGACGGGTCTGGACGCGGCGGCCCGCGACGAACTCGACCGGGCCGTCGCCGAGCGGGTCGCGCAGGGCGGCGCCGTGGTCTTCGTGGATCACGACCCGCGGCGTCTGTCGGGGGCGGTCGACGTGACGTACACGGTGATCGGCTCGTCGGTGAAAGCCCGTACCTCTGCGGGCACTTCATCCGAAGCGGCCGCCGAGGGAACCCCCGCGACCGTGATCGAGGCGCAGGGCCCACCGGGTGCCGCACCGCCCTCCCTGCCCGGCACCGTCACCGGGCACACCCCCGAAGGGACACTGCGACTGACGGTGGCGTCGACCCACTCGGACCTCGCGCTGCGCGCACTGCTGACGGCACGCCCGCCGTGGCACGTGGTGTCGGTGCGGGGGGACGGATCGGGCCCGGTGCCGGGGCAGGCATGCGCCGCGTCCACCGTCGCACTCTCCGCCGTCTCCGCGGCGAGCGAGGTGAGCGACCGATGAACGCCCTGCTCAGTTATCAGTCCGCCCTCCTCCTGCGTTCCCAGCGCTGGCTCGCGCCCGTCATCCTGTACGCCGCGTTCCTCGCCGTCGGTGTGCAGAACGGGCAGCCGATCCTCGACTCCCTCGCGTACGCGGCCGCCGCGCTGCTGCCCGTCGCCGCCTGGCTGGTACGGATATGCACCACCAACGAGCCGCCCGCCGCCCGCAGTTGTTCGGCCGCGGCGGTCGGACCCTGGCGGGCCCGGCTGGCCTGTCTGCTCTCCGCGTTCCTCGCCACGGCCGTGCTCGGCGCCGTCGCCAACCTCGTCGTGGCGGTGATCAGCGACCCGGCGAGCACCGATCACCGGACAGCCGTGAACCGCCTTGCGGCAAGTGGTGCGGGGCTGCTCGCGATGCTCGTGAGCGCGCTCGTGGGCACCGCCGTCGGGGCCGTCACGAGTTGGCCGCTGATGTGCTCGCCGGGCCGTGCGATCCCGGTGATGCTGCTTGCCTCGCTGCTCTCCCTGGTGACCACGGGCTCCCCGGCGAAGGCGGTCATGACCGGGCTCGTCTCCGGGTCGCGGGACGGCGTGGTGCCGGTGCCGATGCTGCCGGTCGCGGGGGCGGCGGCGCTCGCGGCGGCCGCCGTGGGAGCGGCCTGCGGGCTGGCCTCGCGCAGGGGCTGAGCGCGCGCCAGGGTGCCGGAGAGGGGGCTCAGCCCGAGCAGGCCGTGCGCTGAGCCTCGTGCCACTCGCACACGGGGCACAGCGTCACGCCCTTGTGCGTCTCCGGATACTCGGTGAGCTCCCGGCACAGCACGCACTCGGCGAAGGGTCCCGCGGCGGGTTCGGTGGCATCGGCGGAATCGCTGGTGGCGGCGGGTTCGGCGGTGTCGCCGATCGCGGCAGGTCCGGCGTTGTCGTCCATGCCCGCCAGACTAGAGCGCTGAGGCCCTTCCGCCGGATCTCCCCGGGGGGAAGCCCCCTAGCCGCGCGCGCCCGCCGCTCTGATCTGCTCCGACACCCGCACGAACCGGAAGCCCCGCTCGCGCAGCTTCGGGACGATCGTGCGCAGGGCGCGCTCAGTCGTGGGCGCCGCGCTGCGCGTGCAGTGCATGACGACCACCGAGCCGGGTCGCACCCCGTCGAGCACCTGCCGGGCCACGGCGTCGGCGTCCGTCGCGAAGGCGTCGCCGCTCACCACGTCCCACTGCACGGCCGTGACACCGCCGGGGGCGATCGCCCGCAGCGCCCGCTTGTCGTAGCAGCCGCCGGGGAAGCGGAAGTACGGCACCTGATGCTCGACGCCCGCCTTGCGGAAGGCGGCGAAGGCGCGCTCCACGTCGTCGCGCATACGCGAGGCGGGCACGGTCGGCAGCCCGTAGCAGCGGTCGGTGAAGGCGTGATGGCTGTACGAGTGGTTGGCGACCTCGAAGAGCGGATCCCGGCCGATGTCCTTGGCCTGCGCCGGGTACTCCTCGGCCCACCGCCCCGTCATGAAGAACGTCGCGGGCACCTTCAGTCGCCGCAGCGTCGACACCAGTGCCGGATTGTCGAACCGCTCGCCCGCCGCGGCACGTGGCCCCTGGTCGGCCGTCATGTCGGCGTCGAAGGTCAGGGCGACGGTGGGGGAGGCGCCCGCCGGGGTGCGGGGGGCGTTCTTGAAGACGGGGGTGAGGCCGGCGGGGCCGGGGGCGAGGGTCGCGGGGCGGGGCGACGCACTCGGCGTGGGGCGCTCGGCCCGGTCGCGGCTGCCCGGCGCGGGGTCGGTGCCGCAGGCTGCGAGCGCGGTGAGGGTGAGGGCGCTCAGGACGCAGCCGGCGGTGAGCCTCCGTGCCCGCCGTCCCTGTGTGGCCGGTCTCCGCGCGGTCAGTGTTCGTGTCGGGGCGATCATCCGGCGAACGTATCGACATAAAAAGGATGAAATGGTGAGGTGCGGCCCGTGCCGTCCCGCGCCGCCCCGGACGGCCGAACCACCGGACCCGCCCGAGTGGGCCCTGGTCACCGCGGTGCAGGGCGCTCTCCGAACGTGCCGCCGCGCCTCAATTCCCTTGGCGGCGACGCCCGTAACCGGAAGTGTGTACGGGCAACAGAGGTCACAGCTCCGGTGGCCCCACCCTGCCCGGGGCCACCGCACCGCCTGCCATGAACGAAGGGCCCCACCATGCGCTCGACCCTTTTCAACGTCGCCTTCGACTGTGCCGACCCGTACGAACTCGCCCAGTTCTGGAGCAAGGTGGTGGGCCACCCGCTCGACGGCGAGGACAAGCCCGGTGAATCGACGGCGTCCATCGCCCTGCCCACCGGCCTCCACCTCTACTTCGCCCAGGTCGCCGAGCCCAAGACCCACAAGAACCGCGTCCACCTCTGCCTCCAGCCCGACAGCCCCCGCGACGCGGAAGTGGAACGGCTCCTGGCGATGGGCGCGACGGTGGCCTCGGACCGTCGTCACGCCGACGGCACCGGCTGGGTCGTCTTCACCGACCCCGAGGGCAACGAGTTCTGCGTGCTGCGCAGCGCGGCGGAGCGCGCCGCGGGCGAGGCGAGCGGCTGTGACCGGGATGCCGCCTCTGCCTCCCACTGAGCCGGGCGTCAGGCCACACGCATTCTGAAGCGATCGCTTCAGAATGTGCTAGCGTCCTGAGCGTCGATTTTGGAGCGAGTGCTCCAAAAAATGGATCGCGATCAGGAGGAGCAGTAATGCCGCCTGCGGTGTACGTGGTGGGGCTGGGTATCTTCACCCAGGGGACCTCGGAGTTCATGCTGTCGGGCCTCCTGCCCGGCATGGCCGCCGACCTCGGGGTGTCGATCCCGGACGCGGGGCTGCTGATCTCGGCCTTCGCGATCGGCATGGTCGTCGGCGCACCGCTGCTCGCGGTGGCCACCCTGAGCTGGCCCCGGCGAACCGCCCTGGTCTCCCTCCAGGCGGCCTTCGTCGTCGCCCACGTGATCGGCGCCCTCGCTCCCGGCTACGGGGTCCTCTTCGTCACGCGTGTGGTCAGCGCCCTCGCGTACGCGGGGTACTGGGGCGTGGCCGTGGCCACCGCGGTCGCCCTCGTGCCGTCCGCCGCCAAGGGCAAGGCGGTCGCCGTGGTGGCGGGCGGCCTGACGCTGGCCACGGTCGTCGGCGTGCCGGCCGGCACCCTGCTGAGCCAGTACTCCAGCTGGCGTGCCGCGTTCTGGGCGGTGGCCGCCGCCACCCTGGTGAGCCTCGTCTGCACGCTGCTCGTCGTCCCCGGTGGGCGGTCCGTGGCGGGGCGTACATCGGCACGGGCGGAGCTGCGCGGCATGGCGCGGCCCCAGCTCTGGCTCTCGTACGCCGTCACGGCCTTCGCCTTCGGCGCGGTCATCGTCACCTTCAGCTATCTGGCCCCGCTGCTGACCGACGTGAGCGGAGTGCCCGAGGGGTGGGTGCCCGCGGTCCTCGCCCTGTTCGGCGTCGGCGGGATGGTGGGCCTGGCCATCGGCGGACGCACGGCCGAGGCCCGCCCGTTGCGGACCCTCGGCCTGGGCCTCGGGGCGCTCGCCGTGTTCTCCGCGCTGCTCGCGCTGACCGCCGGTTCCTTGGTCACCGTGATCGCGCTGGTGTTCCTCCTCGGCCTCGTCGGGTACGTCACCAACCCCGCCCTCCAGTCACGGGTGTTCACCCTCGCCCCGGCCGCGCCGACGCTGGCCGGCGCCACCAACACGGCCGCGTTCAATGTCGGCAACACCGTGGCCCCGCTCCTCGGCGGCCTGACCATCGACGCCGGGTTCGGCTACGCCTCCGTGGCCTGGGTCGGCGCCGCGCTCGCCGCCGCAGGGACGGTGGCGGTGCTCTGGGCCCGGCGGCTCCAGCGGAAGGAGCGGGCCGGGGAGGCGGCGCCCCTGGAACGTACGCGGGTCCGTGTGACGCAGCCCCGATGACCAGCCGTAGCGGGCAACGGGAGCGGCGACCGCCATATTTTGTACGTGTATTCCAAAACCCGTACTGTGGGGTCCATGGCCAGGCCACGAGAGTTCGACGAGGACCGCGTCATCACCGCGGCCATGGACACCTTCTGGCGCCACGGCTACGAGGGCACCTCGACGCGAGCGCTCTGCGACAGCACCGGCCTCGGCCCCTCCAGCCTCTACAACACCTTCGGCGGCAAGCGCCAGCTCTATCTGCGCGCACTGCGGCGCTACCACGAGACGAGCACCGCCGAGCAGGTCGCGATCCTGCGGGGCGACGGCACGGCCAAGGAGCGGCTGCGGGACATGATGGTCCACGCCTTGGACGCCGATCTCGACGCGGAGAACGGGCGCGGCTGCTTCGCGATCAACGCGGCCGTCGAGATCGGCGGGCTCGACCCGGAGATCAGGGACGCGGTGCGGTGCAACTTCGACCGGGTGGAGGAGGAACTGCGCGTGGTCGTGGCGACCGGCCGGCGCACGGGTGAGCTGCGATCGACGGCCGACGCGCGGACCGTCGCCCGCCGGGTGCAGAGCACGTACTACGGCCTGCGCGTCCTCGCCCGCGTCCAGGACGACCGGCAGGCGCTGCTCGACACGGTGGAGAGCACGCTCGCCGATCTGTGATCGCTGCGGCTGCCCTGACGTCGTCGCCCCCAACACCGCCCGTGTGCCCGGCACTTGAATCCTGCCGGGTCGCACAGAATCGGCGCTTCCTCGCCGGGGGATCTTTGTTCATGTGAAGTATCCCCAGAAAGTAATCGCGGCTGATTGGATTTGCGACGCCCACCCCCGCCGTTCTCAGGAGATTCAGTGCCGCACCCAGCGCTGCGCAGGACTCACGCCGCCGCGATCACCACCGTGCTCGCCGCGGCCACGCTCACCGCCGTCGCGCCGACCGCGACCGCCGCCGGCACGCCTGCCGCCTCCGTCGACACGCCCGCACTCAAGGTGCTCTCGTACAACGCGTTCCTGTTCAGCAAGAGCCTTTACCCGAACTGGGGCCAGGACCACCGGGCCAAGGCCATACCGGCCGCGGACTTCTTCCAGGGCAAGGACGTGGTCGTCCTCCAGGAGGCATTCGACAACTCTTCGTCGGACGCGTTGAAGGCCAACGCGGCGAACCGCTACCCGCACCAGACCCCTGTCATGGGCCGCGGCAAGGACGGCTGGGACGCCACCGGTGGCGCGTACTCGGCGGTGACCCCCGAGGACGGCGGTGTGACCGTCCTGAGCAAGTGGCCGATCCTGCGCAAGGAGCAGTACGTCTACAAGGACGCCTGCGGCTCCGACTCGTACTCCAACAAGGGCTTCGTCTATGCCCAGTTGAACGTCGACGGCACGAAGGTGCACGTCGTCGGCACCCACGCCCAGTCCACCGACCCGGGCTGCGGCTCCGGCGAGGCGGCCGCGACGCGCGCCCTGCAGTTCAAGGAGATGGACGCCTTCCTCGCCGCCAAGAACATCCCGGCGGGCGAACAGGTCATCGTGGCAGGTGACTTGAACGTCGACTCGCGCAGCGACGAGTACGCCTCGATGCTCGCCGACGGCAACTTCGCCCCCGCCGACGGCCGCAGCGGCCACCCGTATTCCTTCGACACCCAGGACAACTCCATCGCGGCCGAGCGGTACCCGGACGACCCGCGCGAGGACCTCGACCACGTCCTGCACCGCAAGGGGCACGCACGCCCCGCCACCTGGCACAACGAAGTGGTCAAGGAGCAGAGCGCGCCCTGGACGGTGTCCAGTTGGGGCAAGCGGTACACCTACACCAACCTGTCCGACCACTACCCGCTGATCGGCTCCTAGCGGGTGCCACGGGCGGGGTGCGCGACGACCGCCGCGCACCCCGTCCGATCACCGGCAGGTCAGATCAGGTCCGGTGCCAGGGCCCCGTCACGGCGAACGTGGTGCCGGGGTTGTAGCAGTTGACGTACATCGTGTCGTGGTCCGGCGAGAACGAGACGCCCGCGAACTCGCCCCACTCGGGCTCCTCGGGGGTGCCGATGTTCTGCCGGCCGCGGGCCATCTCGTAGACCTCGCCCCGGCGCGTCAGGCCGTACACGTGCTGTGCGCCACCGCCGTCCTCCGCCACCATCAGGCCGCCGCTGGGCGCGAGGCAGATGTTGTCGGGGGATTCACCGGGCAGCTGGATGTCGGTGCTCGGGCCGAAGACGATCACGAGGGTGAGGCGGCGCTTCGACGGTTCGTAGCGCCAGATCTGCCCGAAGTGGTCGGCTGCCGAACCCTCCGCGCTGTGCGCGAAGGACGACACGAAGTAGACGGAGCTGCCGCCCCAGTAGCAGCCCTCCAGCTTCTGCGCGTGCGTGATGCCCTTCGGTCCGAAGTCCTGCAGCCGGATGGGCGTCTGGGCGGCGAGCGGGTCAGGTACGTCGACCCATTCGATGCCGTCGAAGCACGCGCCCGTCTCCTGGATCGCCGACAGGTCGGGCACGCCGGGGACGCGCATGGCCTGCAGCTTGCCGCCCGCGCGGAGCGAACCGCGGCCGCCCTCGGGCTTCTTGGGCAGGAAGCGGTAGAAGAGGCCGAAGGGCTTGAGGAAGGCGTCCTCGGTCTCGTAGACCACGCCGCGCCGGGGATCGACGGCGATCGCCTCGTGCTGGAAGCGGCCCATCGCGGTGAGCGGCACGGCTCCGGTGCGGCGCGGGTCGACGGGGTCGACCTCGAAGATGAAGCCGTGGTCCTTGGTGTAGCCGTTCGTGCCGGCCTTGTCCTCGGTCTCCTCGCAGGTGAGCCAGGTTCCCCAAGGGGTGGGCCCGCCCGCGCAGTTGACCGCGGTGCCGGCGATGGCGACGCGTTCGCTCAGGACGTTGTTGTGGCGGTCGAGCGAGAGTGCCGTACAGCCGCCCTTGCCCATCGGGTCATAGGTGAGGCCCTTGACCGTGGGCACGGGCGTTCTTCCGTTGTGGCGGTTCTCGTGGTTGCGGACGAGATGCACACCCCCGCGCTTGCCGCGGAACGCGTCCATGCCGTCGAAGTTGCTCGGCACCTTGCCCTCACCGGAGGGCAGGTCGCCGCCCTCCCGCGAGAGGACCTTGTAGCGGAAACCTTTCGGCAGATCGAGCAGCCCGGCGGGGTCGGGCACCAGCGGCCCGTACCCACCCTTGCCCTGCGCGGCGGCGCTGCCCGCGAAAAGTTCCGTGAGCGCGCCGGTGAAGGCGATTCCCGCACCCACCGCACCGGTACGGGCTAGCACCTGACGTCGTGTCGTGGACATAAAAGGTCGACCTCCTGCTGGCGGACAGGAACATGACCGGATGTGTGTACCACGCGCCTAGGCGTGCGGGAACCACGCGCGTAGCGGTGAGTCGTTACGGCTTCACGAGGCTCTTCGCGTCCCGCGCCAGTGCCGTGAGCCGGGAGATCGCCCGGAAGTACTTCTTCCGGTAGCCGCCGTTCAGCATCTCCTCGCTGAACAGCTGGTCGAAGGGCACACCCGAGGCGAGCACCGGGACCTCGCGGTCGTACAGGCGGTCGGCGAGCACGACAAGGCGCAGGGCGGTCGACTGGTCGGGGACGGGCGTCACATCGGTGAGGCAGACGGCCCGGAGGTCGTCGGTGAGCGCCCCGTACCGGCTGGGGTGGACGCGCGCGAGGTGGTCGAGAAGGAGCGGGAAGTCGTCGAGGCTCGCGCCCTCGGTCGCGTACGCGGCCCGGGTGACCTGCCCCTCCGAGTACGGAGCGGGAGCTTCCGGAAGGCCCCGGTGGCGGTAGTCCTCGCCGTCGATGCGCAGCGACTTGAAGTGGGTGGCCAGGCCCTGGATCTCGCGCAGGAAGTCGGCGGACGCGAACCTTCCCTCACCGAGCTTGCCCGGAAGCGTGTTCGAGGTGGCGGCGAGTGCCACGCCCTCGTCGACGAGCCGCGCGAGCAGCGAGGAGACGAGCACCGTGTCGCCCGGGTCGTCGAGCTCGAACTCGTCGATGCAGAGCAGCCGGTGGCCGCTGAGGGTGCGCACGGTCTGCTGGAAGCCGAGCGCACCGACCAGGTTCGTCAGCTCGACGAAGGTGCCGAACGCCTTCTGCTCGGGCGCCGCGGGCGTGGCGTGCCAGAGGGAGGCGAGGAGGTGGGTCTTGCCCACTCCGTAACCGCCGTCGAGATAGACGCCCCGGGGGCCGGTGGGCGCCGCGGGCTTGGCGCGGCCGAACCAGCGCTTCTTGCCCGCCCCGGAGGCGTGCGCGCCGCCGAGCCCGGCGGCGAAGCCGCTCAGGACCCGCACGGCCTCGGTCTGGCTCGGCTGGTTCGGGTCCGGGATGTACGTATCGAAGCGGACGGAGTCGAAGCGCGGCGGCGGCACCATCTCGGCGACCAGGCGGTCGGCGGGGACATGGGGCTCGCGGGCGCACAGCGACAGGGGAGCCGCTTCGGCTATGGGGCTCTGCCCGGAGGCGGCGGTGGAGGACGACACGGTTCCTAACCCTAAGCGCCGTGCAAGACTGCTGGACATGCGACGCCTGTTCCCTGTGACCGACCAGACAGACGAAACATCAGTACGAGAGTGGGGGCTGGGGGAGCTGGCCGACGCGTACGCCTACCCCCCGGACGCGACCTCCTGGCTGCGCGCCAACATGGTCTCCACGCTGGACGGGGCGGCCCAGCACGACGGCCGCTCGCACCCCATCTCGAACGACACGGACATGCGGATCTTCGGCACTCTGCGTGCGGTCGCCGATGTCGTGGTCGTCGGCGCTGAAACGGTCCGCCAAGAGGGTTACCGCCCGGCACGCGCGCGTGAGGCCTTCGCGGAGCGCAGGGCGGCCGCCGGACAGTCGGTGGCGCCCGCGATCGCCGTCGTCAGCGCGAGCCTCGACCTGGATTTCAGCCTTCCGCTTTTCACCTCGCCGCTGGTGCCCACGCTCGTGGTGACCGGTGCCGCGGCCCCCGCCGACCGGGTCGCCGCGGCCGAGAAGGCGGGCGCCGTGGTGGTGGTCGCGGGGGAGGGCTCCGCGGTCGAGCCGGAGCGGGTCGCGCCCGCACTGGCCGAGCGGGGACTGACCCGGCTGCTCACGGAGGGCGGGCCCCGGCTGCTCGGCCAGTTCGTGGCGGCGGGAGCCCTGGACGAGCTCTGTCTGACGGTCTCCCCGATGCTCACCGCGGGGGACGCGCAGCGGATCGCCTGGGGGTCGGCGTTGGCGGTGCCGGATCGATTCGCACTGGCTTCCGTACTGGAGGAGGCCGGGTTCCTCTTCACCCGATACCGTCGAACCTGACAATCAGCGGAATCGGCCGTTCCGTTTCGCTTCCGTTGGGCACACTAAAAGTCGCAGACCCCGTGCGGCCACGGGGCAGGATGGTTTCCGCAGGGGCTGTCGAGACACACACTCGGCAGCCCACGGATGAGAAGGGCGCCTGTCGTGTTCACAAGCGTATTGATGATCGAGAAGGCCCTGACGTCCGCCGACGTGGAGTTCGTCACCACCTTGCACGGCGACGAGACGGTCAGCTTCCGGGTGCTGCTCCAGCCCCGCGGCGATCAGGCGGACCGCCTGCTCCGGGCCATCGACGACGTGGCTCTGGGGGAGCTCGACGAGGCGGCGAAGGAAGGCGACGTACCCGAGGGCCAGGACGCCACGGCTCCCGCGCAGAAGGCCCTTGAGGTCTCGCTGACGGCGCTGCGCGCGGCGGGCTGTGAGGCATCGGGGCAGCTGATCGAGAACCACCCCCTCGACGCGCTCAAGCAGCTGGTCGACGAGGCGAACGCGGACGAGGTCATCGTGCTGACCGACCCGCACTACGTGGAGGAGTTCTTCCACCGGGACTGGGCCTCGCGGGCGCGGCACAAGGTGGGCGTACCGGTCCTGAAGCTGTTCTCGCACGCGAAGGACTGAGCCCGGCGGCGTCCGGCGGGGCTCAGGTGTGCCCGGTGTCCGCCCGAGGCAATAGTCTGGGCCCTGCTCAGCAGCTCAGCTGCCGTAACTCTTGGATCTTGGGGAGACACACGTATGGCACCCGGCCTGCCCACCGCCATGGACCGACCGCACTTCATCGGCATCGGCGGCGCCGGAATGTCGGGCATCGCCAAGATCCTGGCCCAGCGCGGCGCCAAGGTCGCCGGCAGCGACGCACGGGAGTCGGCCACGGCCGAGGCCCTGCGGACCCTGGGCGCCACGGTCCACATCGGCCACGACGCCGCGCACCTCGCGTCCGACGCGACCTGCGTGGTCGTCTCCTCCGCGATCCGAGCCGACAACCCCGAGCTGGCCCGCGCCACGGAGCTGGGCATTCCGGTCGTCCACCGCTCGGACGCGCTCGCCTCCCTCATGGAGGGCCTGCGTCCGATCGCGGTGGCCGGCACGCACGGCAAGACCACGACGACGTCGATGCTCGCCGTCACCCTCTCCACCCTCGGCCTCGACCCGTCGTACGCGATCGGCGGCGACCTGGACGCGCCGGGTTCGAACGCGCTGCACGGCGACGGCGACATCTTCGTGGCCGAGGCGGACGAGAGCGACCGCAGCTTCCACAAGTACGCGCCCGAGGTCGCCATCGTCCTGAACGTGGAGCTCGACCACCACGCCAACTACGCGTCGATGGACGAGATCTACGAGTCCTTCGAGACCTTCGCGGGCAAGATCGTCCCCGGCGGCACCCTGGTGATCGCCGCGGACCAGTCGGGCGCGGCGGAGCTGACGAAGCGCGTGCGCGACGCGGGCGACCTGAAGGTCGTCACGTACGGCGAGTCCGAGGGCGCCGACCTGCGCATCCACAAGATCACCCCGCGCGGCCTGACCAGCGAGGTCACGGTCGTCCTGAACGGCAAGTTCCTGACGTTCACGGTCTCGGTCCCCGGCCGCCACTACGCCCACAACGCGGTGGCCGCCCTCGCCGCGGGCATCGCCCTCGGTATCCCGGCGCACAATCTCGCGTCGGCCATCGGCTCGTACACCGGCGTCAAGCGCCGTCTGCAGCTCAAGGGCGAGGCCGCGGGCGTCCAGGTCATCGACTCGTACGCGCACCACCCCACGGAGATGACGGCCGACCTGGAGGCGATGCGCTCCTCCGCGGGCGACTCGCGCATCCTCGTCCTCTTCCAGCCCCACCTCTTCTCCCGCACGCAGGAGCTCGGCAAGGAGATGGGCCAGGCCCTCGCCCTCGCGGACGCCTCCGTGGTCCTCGACATCTACCCCGCGCGCGAGGACCCGATCCCGGGCATCACCAGCGCCCTGATCATCGACGCGGCGGTCGAGGCCGGCGCCGACGTGCGGCCCGTGCACGACAAGGCCGACGCCGCCGCCGTCATCGCGGGAATGACGAGGCCCGGCGATCTCGTTCTCACCATGGGAGCGGGCGACGTCACGGACATCGGCCCGCAGATCTTGGCAGAGCTTTCGAAGTAAGGGGTTCAGTCTCATGTCGTACGACGTCGAGAAGCCGGACGAGCAGTGGCGCGCGGAGCTCAGCCCCTCGGAGTACGCGGTGCTGCGTCAGGCGGGCACCGAGCCCGCGTTCGTGGGTGAGTACACCGACACCAAGACCAAGGGTGTCTACTCCTGTCGCGCCTGCGGCGCGGAGCTGTTCACCTCGGAGGAGAAGTTCGAGTCGCACTGCGGCTGGCCGAGCTTCTTCGACCCCAAGGACACGGACGCGGTCGAACTCCTCCAGGACTCCTCGCACGGCATGGTCCGCACGGAGGTCCGCTGCGCACGCTGCGGCTCGCACCTCGGCCACGTATTCGAGGGCGAGGGCTACGCGACGCCGACGGACCAGCGGTACTGCATCAACTCGATCTCGCTGACGCTGGCGCCCACGGAGGGCTGAGCGGCGCTTCACGCCATCGGGGCCCGGCAGCGGAAGAACGCTGCTGGGCCCCGACGCGTGTCCGGTCGCAGACGCCTCAGAACGTCAGCTTCCAGCTGTTGATGTAGCCGGTGTCCTGCGCCGCCACGTCCTGTACGCGCAGCTTCCAGGCGCCGTTCGCCGTCTCGCTCGACGCGTTGACCGTGTACGTCGCGATGACGTTGTCGGCCGAGTCGTTGCCGCTGGAGTTCTTCAGGCGGTACGCCGTGCCGTCGGGGGCGAGCAGGTCGACGACCACGTCGCCGCGCCAGGTGTGCCGGATGTCGACGTCCGCCCTGAGGGTGGCCGGGGCGTTGCCGGTGCGGCCGGTCACGTTCACCGTCGAGGTCACGGCCGCGCCGTTGTCCGGGATGGTGACGTCAGCGGTGTTCTCGTACGAGTCGCCCGGCGGGACGGGGGCCTCCGTGCCGAGGGTCCAGACGGCGTGGGCGATGGCGTCGCTGTTGCGGTCCAGGGCGGTGTCGTTGATGTTCGCCGTGGTGTCGCACGACGAGTGGTAGCAGCGGTCGAAGGCCTGGCCCGCCGTGCCGCCCCACTTCTGGGCCTGGGCGCTGGACTTCGTACGGCTCGCGCCGGTGAAGAGGCCGCCGACCGGGATGCCCACGTTCTTGAAGCTGGCGTGGTCGGAGCGGCCGTCGCCCTCGGTCTCTATCTCGGTGGGGACGTTCAGGCCCGTGTAGTAGTCCTTGAAGGTCTTCTCGATGACCGGGTCGTCGTCGTAGACGAAGTAGCCCGGGTTCGGAGAGCCGATCATGTCGAAGTTGAGATAGCCGGAGACCTTCGAACGCTCGGTGGCGGGAAGGTTGTTGACGTAGTACTTCGACCCGACCAGACCCAGCTCCTCCGCGCCCCACCAGGCGAACCGCAGGTGCTTGGTCGGCTGGAGCTGCGCGCGCGAGACGGCGAGCGCGGTCTCCAGGACACCGGCCGAGCCCGAGCCGTTGTCGTTGATGCCGGGGCCGGAGCTGACGCTGTCGAGGTGGGCGCCCGCCATCAGGACCTTGTTCGGGTCGCCGCCCGGCCAGTCCGCGATGAGGTTGTAGCCGGTGGCTCCGCTCGACGTGAACTGCTGCACGGTGGTGGTGAATCCGGCCGCGTCCAGCTTGGCCTTCGCGTAGTCGATGGAGGCCTTGTAGCCGGGGCGGCCATGGGCGCGGTTGCCGCCGTTGGCCGTGGCGATGGACTGGAACTGGGAGAGGTGCGCCTTGACGTTGGCGAGCGGGATGTCGGGGGCCGCGAGCGTCGGGGAGGGGGCCGCGAGTGCCGTCGGCGCGGTGGCGGCGAGCAGTCCGGCGGCGGCGAGCGTGGCGACGCCCGCGGTGGCCCGTCTCAGGGCGCTGGGTATGGCGGGTCTGGAGATCTTCATGTGGGGCTCCGAATTCCGAACAGCGAGGGGGACGGAACGTACTGACGCCCTGCGACGCGGATGCCGCAGGGCGCTGGAGCTGTACTGAGCAGAGGTGGGGCGCGTGGTGCGTTGCCTGATGTTGAAGGTGGGACGGGGCAGCGTCAAGAGGGGAAACCGGTCAGAAGCCGGTCAGCCAGTTTCGGATATCGGACGGCCCCCGTCCCGCCGCGGCGCGGCCGCCGGGCTCAGTCCTCTTCGGGCGTCTCCGGACGCAGCAGCGGATGCTTCACGCCCGGGAACACGCGGGCCTTGATCACCGGCTCGGCGTCCGCGCCCTGGACCACCGTCTCGGCGATGCCCCAGGGGCGGCCCGGCAGGACGACGAGGATGGTGTACGAGGAGGCGCAGCCCATGCAGTCGTAGCGATCCGCCCAGGTCTCGACCTCGGTGCGGCTGCCGGGGTAGCGGGCCACGTGGCGGTGGCGGGCGTGGCAGCGGTCGCACTTCTCGCCCGGCTCGCAGGTGCCGCCGCAGGGGCACGGCACGTCCAGGGTCTCGGCGGGCTGCCAGCGCTGCGTGACGACGGCTTCGCGGGTGGCGCCCATGTCCTTCATGGCCTTGAGGTTGCGGGCGGCGACGTTGTACGACTCGCCGGTCGACGTCATCCGGTTCCGGATCACGTCCTTGCGTCCGCGGTTCGTCGTCATGCTGGGGCCTCCTGGGGTTCACGCAGCCCACCAGGAGGCCCATGAGATCGGTCCTCCTACGGTACCTGCCGCCGGGCGCCGCCTTTGAACGCCTACTCGATGACGAGCTCGACCTCGATGTTGCCGCGGGTGGCCTTGGAGTACGGGCAGTACGCGTGCGTGGCCTCGACCAGCTGCTGCCCGGTCTCGCCCGCCAGGTGGTCCGGCAGCTCCACGCGCATCACGACCGCAAGGCCGAAGCCCGCGTCGTCCTTGCCGATGGAGACCTCGGCGGTCACCGAGACGTCCTTCGTGTCGACCTTCATCTCACGGGCGACCGCCCCCATGGCGCTGGCGAAACAGGCCGCGTACCCGGCGGCGAAGAGCTGCTCGGGGTTGGTGCCCTGTCCGTTGCCGCCGAGGGCCGGGGGCATGGCGAGCGCGAGGTCGATCTGGCCGTCGGAGCTGACGGCGCGGCCCTCGCGGCCATTCGCGGTGGCGACGGCGGTGTACAGCGCGTTCATGGGGTGCCTCTTCCCTGGTCGAACAACAGATCGAGAACGGATCGAGAGGAACGGGGCTCGTTCGCTCTGCCGTTATGGTTGCACACGATTTAGTTGTGCACAACTGAATGGCGTGCGCGAGGTACGCTTGACCCATGACGTCATCGCCGACCGCCGCCGCACCGCCCCCGCCCGGAGGCGATCTGCCCGAGGAGTCCGATGCCGAGCTGCCCGGCGTGGTCGGTGCAGAGCTGCCCGGGGCCGAGCTGCCCGGCGTGCCCGACGCCGAGCTGCTCCGCCTCGATCACCAGGTCTGCTTCTCGCTGCACGCCGCCTCGCGCGCCTTCGGCGGCGTCTACCGCGATGCCCTCAAGGACCTGGGCCTCACGTATCCCCAGTACCTGGTCATGCTGGTGATCTGGGAACACGGACCGCAGCCCGTCAAGGCCATCGGCGAGCGGCTGCGCCTCGACTCCGGCACGCTCTCGCCGCTCCTCAAGCGGCTGGAGACCGCGGGACTCGTGCGGCGCGAGCGCAGCGCCGCCGACGAGCGTTCCGTCACCGTTCAGCTCACGGAGTCCGGGGACGGCCTGCGCGAGCGGGCGCTGCCCGTGCCGCGCCGGATCCTCGCCTCGACCGGGATGACCGTCGAGGAGATCCGCACCCTCCAGGGTCTCCTCGCACGGCTGACGGGCTCCCTCGACCAGGCCCAGTGAGGGTGAGGGCCTGGGCGAGAGTGAGGGTGGGGGTGCGGTTGATGGCGGTCGGGGTGCGGCGCGGGTCGCGTCAGCGCTTCAGTTCCCGCACGTACTTCCCGAACTTCTCCAGGCCGTCGATGTTGCGCGGTCCGCTGATGCCCTCGTTGTAGTCCAGGACGAAGAAGTTGTTCTTCTTCACGGCGGGCAGTTCCTTGGTGTGCGGGGACTTCTTCAGGAAGTCGATCTTCTTCTTGGCGGGCATGTCGCCGTAGTCGAAGATGATGATGACCTCGGGCTCGGCCTTGGCGACGGCCTCCCAGTTCACCTGGGTCCAGCGCTCGTCGAGCCCGTCGAAGATGTTCTCGGCGCCGGCCGACTTGATGATGTCGTTGGGCGGGACCTGGCTGCCCGCGGTGAAGGGCTGGTCCGTGCCGGAGTCGTAGAGGAAGACGGGGGTGCGTTCGCCCTTGGGGGCCTTGGACTCGACGGCGGCCACGCGCTTCTTGAGGCGATCCACGACCTCGTCCGCCTTCCGCTCGACCTCGAAGATCCTGCCCAGACGGTCCAGGTCCGAGTACAGGGCCTTGAACGGGGTCACCTTCTCCGGGTACTCGGGGTAGTTGAAGCAGCTCTCCGTGTGCATGAAGCTCTGGATGCCGAGCTTGTCCAGGATCTTCGGGGTGATGCCGCGCTGGTCGCTGAAGCCCGAGTTCCAGCCCGCGACGACGAAGTCCGACTTGGCCTCCACGACGAGTTCCTTGTTGAGCAGGTCGTCGCTGAGCATCTTCACCTTGGCGTACTGGGAAGCCCAAGGGGACTCGCTCACCGGCGGGTTGGCCGGCGGCATGACATAGCCGTGGACGTGCTTCGTCAGGCCGAGACTGAACATCTTGTCGGCGCTGCCGCCTTCGTAGACCACCGCGCGCCGCGGAGTCTTGTACGTGACCGGCTCACCGCAGCGCTTGACGGTGACCTTCTTGGACTCGCCCGCGGCCTTGGAGTCCGAGTCGACCTCCGCGCCGCAGCCACTGAGCAGCAGGGCGAGCGCGAGCGAGGATCCGGCGGCGGTGCGGGTACGTGTTCTGGGCATGACGGCGTGGCGCCTTTCAGAGAGGAGTGGACGGGCTCAGTGCGTAGAGAAGCTGTGGGTCGCCGGTCAGGGGGTGGCTGATGACGCTGGCCTTGACGCCGAACACCTCGTCGACGAGGCCCGTGGTGAGCACCTCTTCCGGCGTTCCCGCGGCGACCAGCGCACCTTGTGACAGCACGCCGATGCGGTCGCACGCGGCCGCCGCGAGGTTGAGGTCGTGCAGGACCACGAGGACGGTCAGGCCCGAGCCCTTCAGGAGCGAGAGCAGCTCGATCTGGTGGCGCACGTCGAGGTGGTTGGTCGGCTCGTCGAGGACCAGGATCCGCGGCTCCTGCACCAACGCCCGCGCAAGGAGCACGCGTTGACGTTCGCCGCCCGACAGGGTGAGGACGCCGCGGTCGGCGAGGCGGGTGAGGTCGAGCCGGGCCATGGTCCGCGCGCACAGCTCGCGTTCGCGCCCGCCGAGTGCCTGGTTGCCGCGCAGATGGGGCGCGCGCCCCAGGGCGACGACCTCCTCCACCGTGAAGTCCAGGTCCACCGCGCCGTCCTGGGCCATGGCGGCGACGATCCGCGCGCTCCGGCGCGGCGAGAGGCGCAAGAGGTCGTCGGAGCCCACCCGGACCACGCCGGAGCTCGGACGCAGCGCGCGGTAGACGCACTTGAGCGCGGTGGACTTGCCGCTGCCGTTCGGGCCGACCAGGCCCACGATCTGGCCGCTGCCCACCTCCAGGGACAGATCCCGGACGAGGAGCTTGCCGTCGATCGTCACGGACAGGCCGTCGAGTGCGAGTTCCATCTCAACGCCCCCCGAACATATAGGCCTTGCGCCGCATCAGCGCGACGAACACCGGCACTCCGACCAGCGCCGTGATGACCCCGAGCGGCAGCTCGCGCGGCGCCACGAGCGTCCGCGACACCAGGTCGACCCAGACCATGAACACCGCCCCGACCAGCGGTGCGACGGCGAGCACCCGTGCGTGGGTGGCGCCGACCACCATGCGCACGAGGTGGGGCATCACCAGGCCGACGAAACTGATCGCGCCGCTGACGGCGACCATCACCCCGGTGATCAGCGAGGCGAGCAGGAGCAGGCCCTTGCGGTGCCGGTCGGGGCTGACGCCCAGGCTCGTCGCCGTCTCGTCGCCGAGCGCCAGGACGTCAAGGGCCCTGCTGTACCGGTGGAGCACGGCGAGGCCGAGCAGGACGCAGGCGGCCACGACGGGCAGGGCCCCCCAGCTCGCGGCGCCGAAGCTGCCCATCGTCCAGTAGAGGACCATGCTGGTCGCCTCGCTGTCCGGCGCGAAGTAGATGATCACGCTCATCACGGCCTGGAAGCCGAGCGCCATGGCCACGCCCGTCAGGACGAGCCGCAGCGGCGAGAGCCCGCCACCACGGCTCGCCGAGGCGACGTACACGAGGAGGGAGGCGACGAGCGCTCCGATGAACGCCCCCGCCGACACCGCGTAGATGCCGAGGGCCGCGAGCCCGCCGGTCACCGTGACGCCGACCGCGCCGACCGAGGCGCCCGACGAGACACCCAGGACGAACGGATCGGCGAGCGCGTTGCGCACCAGCGCCTGGATGGCGACGCCGACCGCGCTGAGCCCCGCCCCCACAAGTGCCGCCAGGAGCACGCGAGGTGTGCGGATCTGCCAAATGATCTGATACGTCGTCACCTCGCCCGCGTCAATGCTCCCGCCGCTCAGCGCCGCCCACAGCAGCCGGGCGGTGTCGCCCGGCGGGACGACGGCGGAGCCGAGGCCGATGGCCACGACGACGGAGACGAGAAGGGCGAGCAGGAGCACGGCGCAGGTCACCGCGAGGCCCGCGCGGGAGGCGAGCCGGTTCCGCGCACCTCTCACCGGGGTGTCCGGAGGGGGCGCGTCGGACGCCATGGCAGTGGCTGCCGTGGGGGAGAGCGCGGGCGGGGGCATGGCGGTCGGGCCTTTCAGGTGGGTGCGTAGGCGTGTAAGTGCGTCGGGATGGAGCGCGGTGGAGAGAGGGGGCCGGCCTTGAGTCAGGGGGCGGGCTCCTCGTCCACCGGTCCGGCCCTCAGCACGAGCACCGCGGCCACCAACGCCACGACCACCAGCGCGCCGAAGGCCGCGGCGATGCCCGGGTAACCCGCCAGGCCCAGGCCGAGCCCGCCGAGACCGGCGCCCACGAAGACGCCGAGGCTCATCCCCGCGGCGTTCACGCTCAGGGCCGCTCCGCGTTGCGTGCCGCAGCGGCGGACGAGGAGGCTGACCACGCAGGCGGCCACGACGGCGTGGCTCGCGGCGTGCAGGGACGTCATGGCGAGGGCGAGCGGCAGCCAGTGCGTGAAGTAGAAGCCCACGACCGAGACGAGCGCGGCGACCAGGCCGACGGCCAGCATCCGCTCGGTGCCGATCCGCGGCTCCTCGGAGTTCGTGATCCGCCCCGTGAGGAGGTTGCTCACGAAGAACGACGCGCCGCTGAGCGTCCACACGAATGCGAAGAGCCCGGGGTCGAGCTGGAACCGGTCGTCGTAGTAGGCCGCCAGGTAGGACAGGTAACCCATGAAGACGGCGGTGCGCAGCAGAGCGATGAGTAGCAGCGGCACGACCCCGGGGATGGCCCCGAGCGCCTTGAACGAAGCGACGTATCCCAGGCGTTGGGTCGCGTCCCTCTCCTCCACCGGCTTGTTCCTGCCCCGCACGAAGAAGACCGCGGCGAGCAGCAGCGACACCCCGGTCACCGCGAACAGATCGCCCTGCCAGCCCCAGAACAGCGCGGGCAGCGCGATCACCGGCGCCGCCAGCATCGCGGTCATCGACTGGGTCGCCGTCACCAGCGTCGCCGCGCGTCCGGCCGCCTTCCCGGAGCCGAAGCGGTCGGCGGCGGCCGCGGTCAGCGCCGGGTTCAGTACCGACGTACTCGCGCCGACAAGCAGGCAGAACACGGCGAGCAGGATGAAGTCCCCGCTCGCGCCGAGGGCGGCGGACACGCCGAGCGCGGCGAGGCCGCCCGCCGCCGCCCACTCCTTGCGCACCCGGTCGATCAGCGGGGCGAGCGCAGTACCCACCAACAGGGCCGCGAGGCCGCCGAGTCCGCGCAGCCCGCCCAGCGTGGCGACGCTGCTGTCGGCGTCCTCGGCCATCGGCACCAGATACGTGCTGAAGACGGTGAACGGCAGCAGGCCGACCGCGGACGCGACCAGGACGGGCCACAGCGTGCGGGCCATCCGCAGGTCACCGGGCAGCGCTTCCTCGGCGGCGGCGGCGGTGGCGCGCGGGGGAGCCGTGTCGGAGCCCGTGGACGTGGAGTCGACGCTCACGCCGCCTCCTGGTAGCGGTAGAGCGGCGTCTCGTCCGCGCTGAACTGCGAGAAGGCGAAGGGTTCGGCGGAGAGCCCGGTGACCCCGGCGGGCAGGAAGGCGCGGGCCACGGCGCTGCCGCTCTGCGCGTACACCACCAGCGGCACGCCGTGCTCGCGGCAGTGCGCGAGGATCAGGTCGAAGGTGCCGTTGCTCAGCGTCATGCCGGTGGCGACCACGGCGTCGGCCTCCTTGAGCACCTCCGTCATGTCGTCGGTGATCCGGTCGCCCCACTGGGTCGTACGGAGGTTGAGATCGCAGGGCAGGCAGACGCCGCCCCGCTCGCGTATCGCCGCGACCAGCGGATTGACCACGCCGATGAGCGCCACCTTCGCGCCCGGCTCGATGTCGAGGAGCCCGGCGACGGCCGCGTCGCGGGCCTTCGCCCGGACCTCCGGGGTGCCGGTGGGCAGCATGACCCGCTCGGCGTCGGCGGCGTCCCGGTGCGGGCTGACCTGTGCGAGGTAGGCGTCGAGCGCGGCGATGCGGACGGGCGTGGACTCGGCGCGCAGCAGCTTGTCCAGGCTGTGTCCCGATGCGTTCTCGCAGAAGTCCGGGGCGAGTTCACCGGCCTCGAAGGAGCAGGCGCCGAACGCCGTGCCGACCCGGAGCAGCAAGTAGTGGTTGTGGTACGTCACTTGGCTGCCCGCGAGGCGGGTGGTGTTGTACAGCCAGAAGGCGCTGGTGACGGAGAGGTCCTTGGGGTGGGGTCCGTACTCGCCCGCCAGGACGGCATCGATGAGCTCCGCGACGTTCTGCGGCGTGCGCGGATCGGGGTGTGACATGGGGAGTTCTCTCCGTGTGGTGGTGAATGGGGCGATGAATGTGGTGATGAACGCGGCAGCGAACGTGGTGGCGATGCGGCAATGAACGTGTTGGTGAATGCGGTGGTGAATGCCGTCAGGGAAGGTCGGGCCAGGAAGTGGTCGACCACGGGTGCCTCAGCTCGTCGAGCGAGGTGATCTCGTGGGGCTTCAAGGTGTCGATGTCCGGCGCCTGCGCGTGTTTCGCGTAGGCGCTCTCGACATAGCGGTGGCCCGTGTCCGCCGCGATGAAGACGTACGTACGGGAATCGTCGCGACGCTGTTCCCAGAGAGCGGTCAGATAGGCGGCCCCGGTGGACAGGCCGGCGAAGATGCCGCTGTTCCTGAGAAGTGACACCGCGCCGGAGACCGCGCAGTCGAAATTCACCCAGTGCACGCGGTCGTACGCCGAGTGCCGGACGTTCTCGAATTCGATGGCGCTGCCGATCCCGGCGATGATCATGTCGGGGTCCGCCACGTGCTCCGAGCCGAAGGTGACGCTGCCGAAAGGCTGCACGCCCACCAGCGACACGTCGCGTCCCGCGTCCCGCAGATACCCGGCGATGGCGCCGGTGGAGGCTCCCGAACCGACCCCGCCCACCAGGGCGAGCGGCCCCGCGGGCACCTCGGCGTCGATCGTCCCGGCGACGTCGCGGTAGCCGAGGTAATGAATGCTGTCGTGGTATTGCCGCATCCAGTGGTACGAGGGGTTCGCCTCGAGTATCTCGGCGATGCGCCGCACTCTCAGCTCCTGGTCGAGCCGGAGGTTCTTCGACGGCCGCACCTGTTCCAGCGTGGCGCCGAGAATGTCCAGCTGGACGCGCAGCGTGTGGTCCACGGTCGTGGAACCCACGATGTGGCATTTCATTCCGTAGCGGTGGCAGGCGAGTGCGAGGGCGTGCGCGTAGATGCCGCTGGAACTGTCGATGAGGGTGTCGCCGGGTTTCACGGCACCGGAATCAAGAAGGTGACGGACCGCTCCGAGAGCCGAATAGATCTTCATCGTCTCGAACCGCAGACAGACCAAGTCCGGTGCAAGGGCTATGAGATCGGGTTTCTTCACTGCCTCGGCTATGTGGTCGTGCATGTCTGCCCTCTGCCCCCTGTGTTCGGTCGCTGAGCCGAGAGCATCACACTAGATGAAAATGATTGTCAAGACGGTTAGGGCTGTGGCAGCCTGTGGATCCGCAGGGGATGCCGGACGACGAGAGGAGACCCGTGAAGCTGTCCCAGGAGGTCGGGCCACGGCCCCGCGCGGCGGGTGTGAGATCGGCCGGAATCGGTGTGGGTACCGCCTTCGGGACCTTCGGTGAGCTGCTTCAGGGCGTGCTGCCGGAGGAGGACGGGGACTTCCTGGTGACGCTGCCCGTCGCCCGGTGGACGATGGCCACGTTCCGGCCGGAGCCCGGCTTCGGGGAGGTGGTGGTCCGGCCGGGCGGCAAGACCAAGGCGCTCCAACTGGCCCGTACCATCGGCGAGTTGGCGGAGCGGCAGACGGGTGTGCCGAGCGGGGGAACCCTCCACGTCAACAGCGTCATCCCCGAGGGCAAGGGCCTGGCGAGCTCATCGGCCGACCTCGTCGCGACCGCACGGGCGGTCGGACAGGCGCTGGGCGTCGAGATGCCGCCGGCGCGGATCGAGCGGCTGCTCGCGGACATCGAGCCCACGGACGGGGTGCTCTACCCGGCGATCGTCGCCTTCCATCACCGCACCGTGCGTCTGCGTGGCATCCTCGGTTCGCTGCCGGTCATGGCCGTGGTGGGGATCGACGAGGGCGGCTCGGTCGACACGGTGGACTTCAACCGCATCCCCAAGCCGTTCACCTCGGCCGACCACCACGAGTACGCGCGGCTTCTCGACCGGCTCGCGTGCGCCGTCCGCCGCCGTGACCTGGCGGAGGTCGGCAGGGTCGCGACCCGCAGCGCCCAGATGAATCAACTCCTGCGGCACAAATGGTCGTTGGAGCCTATGCGGGAGATCTGCCGGGAGGTCGGCGGCCTGGGTGTCGCCGTCGCGCACAGCGGCACCACCCTCGGCATCCTCCTCGACACCGCCGACCCCTCCTACACCCAGCGCGTCAGCGCGGCGGCACAGGCCTGCGCGGAGCTGGCGGGCGGGGTGACGGTGTACCGGACGCTCAGCTTTCCCGGCGGGGCGGGGGCGAAATCCGGGTCCGTGGCGGTGCGGGGCTGAGGGGGGGGCACTGTGGCGGTGCGGAGCTGAGGGCGCACTGTGCCGGCGCGCGGCTGAGGGAGCGGCGACCCGTGGGCTAGAAGAACACCCCGCACCGCAGCAGCACATTCGCGTACGGAGTCGCCTCACCGGTGCGTACCACCAGGCGGGCCGTGGCCGTGCGGCGCTTCAGTTCCTCGTGCGGGACCAGGGTGAGGGGCGTGACGCGGGCCGACAGGAGCCGGGCCGTCGCCGGGTTCGCCTCCTGGACCTCGGTCGCCGCCGTACCGCCCTCCGTCACCAGCTCGGCGAGCAGCCCGTCGAGGACCTCGGCGAAGGACGGGACGCCTGCCCGGAAGGCCAGGTCGACGACCCGGGGCCCCGGCGGAACGGGCATGCCCGCGTCGCAGATGAGGACCGTGTCCCCGTGCCCCAACTCGGCCAGGGCGCCGGAGAGATGGCGGTTGAGTATGCCGGCCTTCTTCATGCGGAGGCACTCCCCTCATGGGCCGCGACCCCATCATGGGCCGCGACCTCGTCCGCCGTCGGGTACGACTCCTGCGCGCCGCGCCGGGTGACCGAGGCGGCCCCCACACGCGCCGCGTACGCCGCCGCCGTCGGGAGGTCTTCGCCCAGGCCGAGGCGCCAGGCCAGCGCCGCCGTGAACGCGTCGCCCGCGCCGGTCGTGTCCACCGCGTCCACCTTCGGGCTCGGCACCGTGACGGGGGCGCCGCCGCCGTCCGCCGCAAGGGCTCCGTCCGCACCCAGGGTGATCACCACCGAGCGCGGGCCCAGGGCGAGGAGCTCGCGCGCCCAGTCCTCGGGACGGTCCGAGGAAGTCCCGCCCAGGATGTAACGCGCCTCGTGCTCGTTCACCACCAACGGATCGCACGCCGCGAGGACTTCGGGCGGCAGCGGGGCGGGCGGCGAGGGGTTCAGGACGAAGCGCGCGGCGTCCGGCAGGGTGCGCACGAGTTCCGTCACCGACTCGACGGGGATCTCCAACTGCGTCGAGACCACCCGCGACGCGGCGAGCAGGCTGCCCGCCGCGCGGATGTCCTCGGGCGTCAGCCGGGCGTTGGCGCCCGGCGAGACCACGATGCTGTTGTCGCCGGACGGGTCGACGGTGATCAGCGCGACGCCCGTGGGCGCCCCGCCGACCAGGACGCCGACCGTGTCCGCGCCCGCCGCGCGCTGCGAGTCGAGCAGCAGCCTGCCGTGCGCGTCGTCGCCGACCCGTGCGAGCAGGGCGGTGCGCGCGCCGAGGCGGGCCGCCGCGACCGACTGGTTGGCCCCCTTGCCACCGGGATGCGTGGCGAGGTCGGAGCCGAGGACCGTCTCGCCGGGGGCGGGGCGGCGCTCGACGCCGATCACCAGGTCGGCGTTGGCCGACCCGACCACCAGGAGGTCGTACGTGGCGTCATCGTGGTCGTGCATCTGCGGGTCCAACTCCTGCTCGTACGGGGAGACGGCGACGGGGGTGCGGAGGTGCGGTCAGGAGAAGTCGGCCACGTTCTTCTTCGTGACCACCTTCACCGGGACCTTCACCGTCGACTCGACGTCCTTGCCGCGCAGCGCCTTCACCGCGTTGCGCACGGCGATCCTGCCCAGCTCCTTCGGCTGCTGCGCCACGGACGCGTACAGCGAGCCGCCCTCAACGGCCTTGAGACCGTCGGGAGTTCCGTCGAAGCCGACCACCGAGACCGACGTGCCCGCCTTGTTGCCGAGCGCCTTGGCGGCGCCGAGGGCCATCTCGTCGTTCTCGGCGAAGACGCCGTCGATGCCGGGGTTGGACTGCATGAGGTTCGTCATGACGTCCAGGCCCTTGGTGCGGTCGAAGTCCGCGGGCTGGGAGGCGACGACCTTGATGCCGGGGTACTCCTTGATGCCCTCGGCGAAGCCCTTGCCCCGCTCGCGGCTCGCCGACGTGCCCGCGACGCCCTGCAGGGTGACGATCTTGCCCTTGCCGCCCAGCTTCTCCGCGAGGGTCTTCGCCGCGAGCTTGCCGCCCGCGACGTTGTCGGAGGCGACGAGCGTCGCCGCCTTCGCCTTGTTCACCCCGCGGTCGGCGGCGATCACCGGGATGTCCGACTTGTTGGCGCCGCGCACCGCCGGACCCACCGCGTCGGAGTCGACCGGGTTGACGATGATCGACTTCATGCCCTCGCCGGTGAAGTTCTGCAGTTGGTTGGTCTGCTGCGAGGCGTCGTTCTGCGCGTCGGTCACGGTCAGGTCGATGCCCGCCTTCTTGGCCTCCGCCTGCGCGCCCTCCTTCATCTGGACGAAGAAGGGGTTGTTGAGGGTGGAGAGCGACATGCCGACCTTCGTCGTCGTGCCGGACGAGCCGTTGTTGAAGAAGGAGACGGCGCCGATGACGGCCGCCACCAGCACGGCCGCGATGCCGATCTTCAGCACCTGCGGCCCCTTCTTCCCGCCGCCGGCCGCCGCACCCGTCGACGCTCCCGGGGTCGCCCCGGCCTTGCGGCGCAGGGTGTCCAGGAGGACCGCGAGCGCGATGACGACGCCGATCACGACCTGCTGCCAGAAGGCGGACACGGAGAGGAGGTTGAGGCCGTTGCGCAGGACCGCCAGGATCAGCGCGCCGATCAGGGTGCCGGACGCCTTGCCGACCCCGCCCGCCAGGCTCGCGCCGCCGATGACGACCGCGGCGATCGCGTCCAGCTCGTAACCCTGCGCGGCCTGCGGCTGCGCGGACACCAGACGCGAGGCGAGGACGATGCCCGCGACGGCGGCGAAGAGGCCGGACAGGCCGTAGATGACGAGCTTCTGCCGCTTCACGCGAAGCCCGGAGAGGCGGGCCGCTTCTTCGTTGCCGCCGATCGCGTACATGGAACGGCCGATGTACGTACGGCCCAGGATGAGGGCGGTGACCAGCCCCATCGCGATCATCACGATGACCGGGACCGGCAGCCAGCCGCCGATGGTGTCACCCAGGTTGGAGACCGAGTCGGGGAACGGGATCGGGCTGCCCTGCGAGATGACGAGGGAGAGACCGCGGGCCACCGACAGCATCGCCAGCGTCGCGATGAACGGCGGGAGCTTGCCGTACGAGACGAGCAGGCCGTTCACGAAACCGCACGCTATGCCGGTCCCGACGGCGAGAATGATCGCGAGCCAGACCGGAAGGCCCTGCGAAGTCGCCGTCCAGGCAAGGACGGTGGCCGAGAGCGCGGCCACCGAACCGACCGACAGGTCGATGCCCGCCGAGACGATGACGAACGTGACGCCGAACGCGAGGATCGCGGTGACGGCGGCCTGCACACCCACGTTGAGCAGGTTCTGGGTGGTGAGGAAGTCCCCGGACAGCAGCGACATCGCCACCAGGAGGACCACCAGGGCGCTCAGCGCGCCGTTGTCGAGCAGCACGCGGCGCAGACCGGTGGCGCCACCCGCGTTGCTCTTCAGCGTTTCAGTGGCCACGGGAGGCCTTCCCTTCGGTTGTTCCGCTCTCGTCCGCTGCCGGTGCGTCTGCTGCCGGTGTGTGTCCTGCCGGTGTTTCTGTCGCCGCGGTGCTGACGGCGAGCGCCATCACCGCGTCCTGCGTCGCCTCGTCCGCCGCGAGTTCGCCCGCGATGCGGCCCTGCGCCATGACGAGCACGCGGTCGCTCATGCCGAGGACCTCGGGCAGATCGCTGGAGATCATCAGGACCGCGTGCCCGGAGGCCGTCAGTTCGTTGATGAGCTGGTAGATCTCGACCTTCGCGCCCACGTCGATGCCGCGGGTCGGCTCGTCGAGGATCAGGACCTTGATGTCGGCCAGCAGCCATTTGCCGATGACGACCTTCTGCTGGTTGCCGCCGGACAGCGTGCGCACGTGCTGGCCGAGCCCGGCCATCCGCACGCCGAGCTGCTCGGCGATCCGGGCCGCCGCGACGCGCTGCCCCTTGAGGTCCACGAGCCCGGAACGGGTCGCCGAACGCAGCGTCACCAGACCGAGGTTCTCCTGCACGGAGGCGTCGAGCAGGAGCCCCTGGCCCTTGCGGTCCTCCGGTACGAGGCCGATGCCCGCGCCCATCGCGGCGATCACGTCATGCCGGGGCAGCCGCTCACCGCGTACGTCGACGGAGCCCGCGTCGTACGGATCCGCGCCGAAGACGGCACGCGCCACCTCGGTCCGTCCCGCGCCGACGAGCCCCGCGAGGCCGACGACCTCACCGGCCCGCACCTCGAAGCTCACGTCGTGGAAGACGCCGTCGCGGGTGAGGCCCCGCACGGAGAGCAACGCGCCCCCGGTGTCCGGGCGTTCACGCGGATACTGCTGCTCGATGCTGCGCCCCACCATCAGGCGCACGAGCTCGTCCTCGGGGGTCGAGGCGGGCACCTGGTCGACGCTGCGGCCGTCGCGCAGGACGGTCACGCGGTCGCCGAGCGCCGCGATCTCCTCCAGGTGGTGGGTGATGAAGACGACGCCGACGCCGTCCGCCCGCAACTGCCGCACGATCGCGAAGAGTTTGTCGACCTCCTCGCTCGTCAGGACGGCCGTCGGCTCATCCATGATCAGCACCCGGGCCTGCAGGCTGAGCGCCTTGGCGATCTCGACCATCTGGAGCCGGGCGATGCCCAGTTCACGCACCTTGGCGCGCGGCGACACCTGGACGCCGACCCGCTTCAGGAGCTCCTCGGCTGCCGACTCCATCGCCTTGCGGTCGATCATGCCGAAGCGGCGCGGCTGCCGGCCCAGGAAGATGTTCTCGGCGACCGTGAGGTCGGGTACGAGGTTGAACTCCTGGTAGATCGTGGCGATGCCGAGCCGCTCGGCGTCCTGCGCCCCGTGGATGCGGGCTTCCTTGCCGTCCACGAGAATGCGGCCGCTGTCGGGGCGGTAGGCACCGGAGAGCATCTTGATGAGCGTGCTCTTGCCCGCGCCGTTCTCGCCGAGCAGGACATGCACCTCGCCGCGGCGCAGGTCGAAGTCGACCGAGTCGAGCGCGACGACGCCGGGGAAGGTCTTGCGTATCCCTTCGATCCTCAGCAACTCGCCGGGGCCGCCGTCGGCGCGGTGCGGCAACTCGTCCGTGTCGCTCACGTGTTGCTCCTCTGCTCGGTGGGGGACGCGCCGCAGGAGCGGCGTACGACGAGACGGGCGGGCAGGGTCACGGACCTCGGGTGCCTGCCCTCGATCCGGTCGACCAGGGCCTGCACCGCGGCGCGGCCCAGCTCTCCGGTCGGCTGCGCGATGGCGGTGATCGGCGGATCGGTGTGCACGAACCACGGGATGTCGTCGAAGGCGGCGAGCGCGATGTCGTGCGGCACGCGAAGTCCGCGGGCGCGGATCGCGTCGAGCGCGCCGAGGGCCATCAGGTTGTCCGCGGCGAAGATGACCTGGGGCGGCTCGGGCAGCGCCAGGAACCGCTCGGTGGCCCGGCGCCCGCTGTCGGCCTGGAAGTCGCCCTGCCCGATGTGGTCGTCGGGCAGCGGAAGCCCGTACGCGCCGAGCGCCTCGCGGAAGGCCTCGACGCGCTCGCTGCCCGTCGTGGTGGCGGCGGGCCCCGCGATGATCGCGAGCCTGCGGTGGCCGATGGCGTGCAGATGGGCGACCAGGTCACGGACGGCCTCGCGGCCGTCGGCGCGGACGACGGGGACGTCCACGCCCGGGATCCAGCGGTCCACGAAGACCATCGGGGTGCTGGAGCGCGCGGTGTCGAGCATCAGCGGGGAGCCGCCGTCGGTGGGGGAGACCAGGAGTCCGTCGATCCTGCGGTCCAGGAGCGTGCGTACGTGGTGGTCCTGCAGCTCGGGCCGCTCGTCGGCGTTGCCGATGATCACGCTGTAGCCGAGCGCGCGGGCCGCCTCCTCGACGGAACGGGCCAGGGCCGTGAAGTACGGGTTCAGCACGTCGCTGATGACCAGGCCGAGGGTGCGGGTCTGGTCGGTGCGCAGGGAGCGGGCGACGGCGTTCGGGCGGTAGCCGAGGCTCTCCACCGCGGCGATGACGCGGGCGCGGGCGGCCGGGCTGACCGAGGGGTGACTGTTCAGGACGCGCGAGACCGTGGCGACGGATACGCCGGCCTCGGCCGCGACGTCCTTGATGCTCGCCATCGCCGGTCCACCTCCTTGTGGAATCGATTACACGGAGGATTGGAATCGATTACACGGACGTGTGGCAAGACCCTGAAGGGGCAGCGAGACCAGATTGTGATGCGCGGTGCTCAGGTGAGCACAGGGGGCAGGGGTGCCGGAGGGGTGGCTGACACGCGCCTATGAGGTGGCTGAGAGATGCCGGTCGGATCGGCGCCCCTCAGGCCGGTGCCGGTCAGGCGAACGGCACCGTCAGCCACGGGCTGTCCGGATCGGACACCAGTTCGCGATGGGCCTGGAGCACCGTCGTGTACCAGTCGCCGAACTGCTCCTCGTCGAAGTGGAGGCAGCGGCCCAGGACGTAGCCGGCGGAGAACTCCTCCCACGAGGCGTACGCCGACGACCTGGCCGCGTGGCTCGTGCGCTCGATCGCCGCCTCCAGCTCCGCATGGGTCGCGTACCGTGCGCCGCGGCCCCAGCGGGCCATCTTCGAGGCGCGCCCGATGTCCCAGGCCGCGACGGAGCGGACATGACCGTCGGGCGGCAGCAGCGCGTCGGCGCGGAAGCGGGACTCGTAACGGATGACCTTGCCGACGAGGCCGCGCAGCGCGGCGACGAAGTCGTCCAGGTAGGGGTCGTCGCCCGCCCGGTGCGGGGAGTCGTGGCCGCCGGACTCGGCCATGCGGTGACGGATCGTCGCTTCCACGCGCTCGCGCCACAGCTCGGGGTCGACGCGCGGCCCGGACTGCTCGATCAGCGACGTACGGGCGCCGAGCACGAAGTCCCAGTACCACGGGCTGACTTCACGCCGCAGAAGCCGCTCCTGCGTGGCGAGCCAGTCCTCGCGGCTGTGTACGTTCCACCACTCCGCCAGGCGCCTCACCTCGGAGTCGTACCCCGCGCCGTGCCAGTCGAGGGTGTTCCAGGCGTCGCCGTTGGCGAAGCACAGGTGGGCGCCGCAGGCGAGGCCGTGCAGCAGGGCGGGGGAATCCGGGGCGCCGGTGCGGCGGGTTTCGACGCGATCGTGCAGACGGCCGTCGACGTAGAGATCAGCGTGCAGGTCCGCCCAGACCTCCCGCTCCTCCTCGGTCGTCAGATAGAACTGCTGGCAGGGCGTGGCCGCGTTGACCACCAGGATGTCGATGTCGTCCGGCAGTTGGTCCGCCAGCGTGCCGAGCGTGACGAACTCGTACACCACCTCGGGGTGCGGGCGGGGGAGCAGCCCGACGGTGTACATCTGCGCGATCCGGCGGCCGTCGGGGAGGTCGACGGTGAGGACCGGGCGCTCGGTCGCGCCCGGTTCGACGTCGGCCACCGAGACCGGGCGGTACAGGCCGGTGACGGCTATCGCCCGCAGGTAGGTGTACGCGTCGTCGGCCTCGCACAGTTCGTACAGGTGCTCTTCGAGGTCGGCGGGCGCCTGCCAGGGTGAGCCGTCCTCCGGGGCGTCGACGCTCGGGAAGACGTCGTCGTGGTACTCGTCCTCGGCTGCGGGGGCGGCTGCGCCGTGCATGCGGGGGTCTCCGTGGTCGGTGGCGCGCGGGCTCGCGCGCGGGGCTCGCGGTAGATCTTGAACCGTATCCGATGGCTACCGCGCCCCCGGTGGCTACCGTGCCCCCGGCACCTGGACCGGCAGCGACTTCAACCCGTTGATGAAGTTGGAGACAAGGCGCCGCGGCGGACCCGCAGATTCGAACGGCCCGGCTTCCACGCCCCCGAACACCTCGTACATGACGCGCAGTTGGAGCCGCGCGAAATGTGCGCCGAGGCAGACGTGCGGGCCCTCGCCGAAGGAGACGTGGGGGTTGGGGGAGCGGGACAGATCGAGCCGGTACGGGTCGGTGAAGACGCGTTCGTCGTGGTTGGCCGACGCGTGGAACACGACCACCTTGTCCCCGCCCCGAACGGCCCGGCCGGCCAGGACCGTGTCCCGGGTGGCCGTGCGCCGGAACGTGAGCACGGGAGGGTGCCGCCGCAGCAGTTCGTCCACCGCCGTGGGGAGGGGGACCGTGCGTTCGCGCAGGCGGCGGTACTCCCGCGGGTGCTCCATGAGCGCGAGGAGGCCGCCGGGCGCCGCGCCGCGGACGGTGTCGTTGCCGGCGACGGTGAGCAGGAAGAAGAACATCTCCAGCTCGGCGGCGCTCAGTTCGGGGTCGTTCGCGAGGGTCGTCATGATGTCGTCCGCGGGCACGCGCCGCTTGTGCGCCGCGAGGTCCTGCGCGTAGGCGAACATGTCGCGCAGCATCGCGGGGGAGCGCGGGTTGAGCGGCTTGCCGTCCGGGCCGAGCGTCAACTCGCCTGCCTCGTCCGGGTCTTGGTAGCCGATCACGCGTTGCGTCCAGTGCAGAAGGAGGCCGCGGTCGCTCTCCGGTACGCCGAGGAGATCGGAGAGGTTGAGCAGCGCGTAGTCGTCGGTGACGTCGGCGACGAGATCGCAGGTGCCGTCGCCGTCCCGGGCACGGGCCACCGCGGCGTCCAGCAGGCCGCGGGCCCGTTCGCGGGCCAGGGACTCGAAGCGTTCCACGCGCCTGGGCGTGAAGGCGCGGCTCACCAGGCGGCGCAACCGGTGGTGCCGGGGCGGGTCCTGATTGAGCATCATGCGGCGGATGAACGGCAGGTCGTCCGGGTCGGCATCACGGATCTGGGTGGCGCCCAGATGGGAGGAGTAGGTGGCGGAGTCCCTGAGCACGCGGACGACGTCCGCGTGCCGGGTCACCGCCCAGAAACCGGGTCCCGCGGGCCAGTCGAGCACCGGTGGCTCGTCCTGCCAGGCGACGGGGTGCCGGTCGCGCAGGACGCGGTAGCGGTCGTGCGGCACCCCGGCCGCGTACTGCCTGGGGTCGAAGACGTCGGGTATCTCGGGCGGTCCGGGCACGGCGGAGAGGTGGACGCTCACGACGAGCCGCGACCCGGGCCGTTCTCGTCGCCATCCACGTCGGCGTTCGCGTCGCCACCCACGTCGCGGTCCACGTCGGCGTTCGCGTCGCCGTCCGGGTCGCCCTCCACGCCGCCTTCCTTGTCGGCCCGCAGGAAGTCCTCCACGATGCGGACGAGGGCGAGCGGCGTCTCGTCCATCGCGTAGTGGCCCGCCTGACCGAGTTCGGCGAGTTCGGCGCGGGCGTACCAGCGCAGCCAGGTCGCACGCATCAGCTCCGCCCCCAGCGCGGGATCCAGCGCCCCGACCACCGCGAGCGCCGGGACGGTCGAGCCCTCGACCCGGTCGTGGAAGTCCTCGCGCGCCCAGGAGTCGAGCCAGGCGCGGAAGGCCTTCGCGTCGCTGACGTCGAGCGAGCGCTCCACCATGCGGTCGAGCCAGGCCGCGGGCCGAGCGCCGCCGGTCGTGATGTCGATGATCGCGCGGCGGTTCCCCGGCAGCCGGTCGGCCTCGGCGAACAGCTCCCACTGCTCCGGCGGCAGGTCGAGGCCTGAGGCGGGCACCGGGGAGACGCCGACCAGCCTGCGGACCCGGTGCGGCGCGATCGCGAGGACCCGCTGGGCGACGCTGCCGCCCATGGAGTGGCCGATCAGCGAGAAGCGGTCCCAGCCGAGGCGGTCGGCGAGGTTGACGACATCGGCGGCCCCCTCGGAGGTCGTGTACGCGCCCGCCGCGTCCTTCGCCTCCCCGTATCCGCGCAGATCGACCACCGCGTACTGGAACGAGTCGAGGTCGAGGTCCGCGAGCACCGGCGCGTACGCCGACCGGTCGGCGAACCAGCCGTGCACGGCCATCACCTTGTGAGGACCGTCGCCCAGGAGGGCGTGGGGCAGCTGGAAGGGCGAGGCGGAGGCAGGGGTTGCGGGGGTGAGGGGGGAGGGGGCCACGTCGACTCCGATCACCTTGGGGGAGGGCCGTTCGTGGTGGCCCGGGACCACGTTGGCCCCAACCCTCCTGAGCCGCAAGGGTGCGTGGTGCCGCCGTCGGGTCGGGGGCTGGGCCGCGCGGACCCCTACGATTCCGTGGCCGGAGCGTCCACGACCTTCCGCTCCAGCTCGGCGATGCGTGCGTCGGCGGCAGCCCGGCCCTGGTCGGTGTTCTGCAGCGACCGGTGCAGACGCGCTGCCCGCATCGCCTGGGTGTAGTCGCCGATGAGTGCCAACTCATCGCGCAGCACCGCCAGTTGAGCCGGATCGGGTCCGGTGTCGTCCAGCTCGCGGATCAGGTGGGCGCGGGCCGTCTCCACCATCCCCTGCTCCCGCGCGAGTTCCAGCCAGGTGGATTCCGGTTCGTCGTCGGGATCCACCCCATAGTTGGAGTCGTCGAACGAGCGCGCCCACACGCGCACCTGGCCGGCCTCCTCCGGAAGACCGGCAAGGCCGCACCAGGTGTCGTACGTCGTCTCGTGGACCTCGCGCAGCAGCGGCAGGTCCTCGGCCAGGCCGTAGAGCCCCACGAGGACGACGGCGAGCCGCAGTTCGTCGGACATGGGGGCGTCCGCCTCATGCTTGAGGAGGTGGCGCAGGAGGGGGCGGTCCGTGTTCCGCCGGTCGTACTGCGCGGCCCGCAGCGCCGCCACCCTGCGGGCCCGGTTCCGGGCCACGGTGTCCCAGACCGTGCGGTCGCCCGTCCGCAGCAGGGCCAGGTCGGTGCGGCCCCGGGCGAGCACCTGCTCCCACAGGGGCGGGCGCGGATGCGGATCGAGGCGTCTGTACGCCACGTGCTCGACGGCGTTGAGGAGGAGGTGGTCCGGTTCGGTGCGCAGCAATGCGGCGTGCAGGCGTGCGACGAGCTGCAAGGGGGAGCGCTCGGGAAGTCCGAGCGCGGTCCGCAGCTCGGTGCGGCGCGCGTCGAGATCGGGCACGCAGTCCTCGCGGAAGTCGCCCTCCGTGTCGGCGATTTCCGCGAGTATCCGCGCCTCGCCGTCGGTCGGCGACAGGCCTACGTAGTCATGCCAGCCGGGCAGGCCGACAAGGATCTCCAGGGCTTCGTCCACGCTGTCCCCGATGGTCCCGGCGGCACCCTCGGAATCGGCGTACAGCACGGAGCCGTCCCCGCACATGAAGTACGTGCCCCCGGAATCGTCCCCCGCGATCGCTTCCAGCGGACCGCCCGACGCCAGACGAACCTCTTCGACGTGGTCCGTGCGGGACAGGTCGAATGCGAAAGGGAACGCGGCGAGCTCGGCCAGGCGTGGGTCCTGACGCAGCAGACGGAGTGCACGTTCGGTCATGCTTCGAAAGTAACAGCGGTCACTGACAGCAGACCCACAACAGGACTGCCTGATTCCCTCACTGCTCACCGACTGCGCATTCCGATGCTTTTCCTTCACAACGGGGGAGATTCGCGCCGGCCGACGCGTACGCCCGCTGGGGACCCCCGGTCGTTAAGGGCGCACACATGGACGTCACTCGTTCGTGAATCGTCGCGCCGCATCACGCCGGGTAGGGCTGTGGCCGGAGGCGAGCCATGGAACAGACTGCGTTGCGTCCCAAGCCGATGCCCGGACAGGAGCCCGGCCCAGGCGGCAAGTTCGGCAGAGGCGGCAGATTCGGTACCGATCAAAAGTTCGGCGTCGGGCGAAGGCTGGGCATCGGGCGAAAGGCCCGTGCCGGGCAGGCACCCGGCGCGGGCAGCAGATCCGGGACCGGTCACCGTCCGCACGCCGCGCGGCGGCGCGGGCGGCGGCTTGTCACCCTGCTCTTCGGTCTGCTCTTCTCGGTCGTCCTCGTGCTGGCGGGGGTGGGGCTCGGCACCGTGAGCGCCACTGTCATCGGCATGAGCAAACTCGCCGACATGCAGAAGCAGGCGCAGGCCCAGGGCGGCGCCAAAGGGCAGGGCGGCCAGGCGGCCCCAGGCGGGCAAACGGCCCCGGGCGGGCCAGCGGCCCCCGATGGGCCAGCGGCCCATGGCGGCCCCGCCGGGCCCGGTTCGCCCGCCGCCCCGCCGGAGCCGCCGCGGAAGGAGCCGGGCGGAGCCGGGGAGCGGACCGCCCGTCCCACGCTCGGCGTGGAGGCCGTCGACGCCCCCAGGGGCGCGGGGGCCCTGCTCGTCGGCGTGCACAGCCCGGGTCCCGGCTACACCGCGGGGCTCGTACGCGGCGACGTACTGCTCGCCTTCGGCAAGACCCGCGTCGGGTCGGCCAAGGCACTGGCGGCCGCGGTCGCCGCAGCGGACCCGGGAAGGAACGTCACCGTGACCGTCCGCCACGAGAACGGAGGGCGCCAGTCCCTGTCGGTGACGCCGGGCTTCGTGACATGAGATGACGTGACCGGGGCCGCCGTAATCGGCTCGCGCATGCCCTGGGGCAGGGGCAGGATCGGCATCACCGGCACCGTGCCGTACACGCCGCAGCGAGCAGCCCTGGAGGCCCCCATGACCGGCACCCCCGCGCCCTTCACCGCCGATGACTACAAGGCCCGCATGGACCGCGCCGCGACAGCCGCGGCGGACGCGGGGCTCGCCGGACTGCTGGTCGCGCCGGGCCCCGACATGGTCTGGCTCACGGGATACGCGCCGACCGCCGACACCGAACGCCTCACCGTCCTCGTGCTCGCCGCGGACCAGGAGCCGGTGCTCGTGGTGCCCACCCTGGAAGCCCCGGACGCGGAACTGGCCGCGGGCGCGCGGGCGCTCTCCCTGCGGGACTGGACCGACGGCAAGGACCCCTATGCCGCGACCGCTCCGCTCCTGGACGTCGACGGCCGCTTCGGGATCAGCGACAACTCCTGGGCCATGCACCTCCTCGGCCTCCAGAAGGAGCTGCCGAACACGTCCTACGTGTCCCTGACCGAAGCGCTCCCCATGCTGCGCGCGGTCAAGGACGCCGCCGAGCTGGAGCGCCTCGCGGCGGCCGGCGCCGCCGCGGACTCGACGTACGAAGAGATCAAGAAGGTCCCCTTCGCGGGCCGCAAGGAGACCGACATAGCCGCTGACCTCGCCGATCTGCTGCGGCGGTTCGGGCACACCCAGGTCGACTTCACCGTGGTCGGCTCCGGGCCGAACGGCGCCAACCCGCACCATGAGGCGGGCGCCCGCGTCATCCAGCACGGCGACATGGTCGTCCTCGACTTCGGCGGCCTGCTGCACGGCTACGGCTCGGACACCTCGCGCACGGTGCACGTGGGCGAGCCCGGCGCCGAGGCACAGCGGGTCCACGACATCGTGCGCGAGGCGCAGGAGGCCGGCTGCGCCGCGGTACGGCCCTCAGCCGCCTGCCAGGACGTCGACAGGGCGGCACGGGCGGTGATCACCGACGCCGGGTACGGCGAGAACTTCATCCACCGCACCGGGCACGGCATCGGCGTCACCACCCATGAGCCGCCCTACATGATCGAGGGCGAGGAACTGCCGCTCGTGCCCGGCATGTGCTTCTCCGTGGAGCCCGGCATCTATCTTCCGGGCCGCTTCGGAGTGCGCATCGAGGACATAGTGACGGTCACCGAGGACGGCGTACGGCGCCTCAACTCCACGCCGCGCGAGCTGGCCGTCGTCAACTGACCGCCCGCGCAGGCCTTCTGAGCCGCCCAGGCCTCACGGCGTCGCGAGCACCGCGCACGACTCGGCGGGCAGCCGCAGCAGTCCGTCGGCCCCGGGCGCGGTGACCGGCTCCCACGCCGCGAGCACCCGGGTGCCCCGCCCGCCCAAGGGGACGTCGGCCGGCTCCTTGCCGATGTTCACCGCGATCCGCAGGTCGCCGCGCCGGACCGCGAACCAGCGCCTCTCCTCGTCGTACGCGACCCGCAGCGCCGCCAGGTCGGGGTCGATGAGGTCGCCGCGGTCGCGGCGCAGGGCGATCAGTTCGCGA
Source organism: Streptomyces sp. NPDC054872 (assembly GCF_053610705.1). Classification (NCBI taxonomy): domain Bacteria; kingdom Bacillati; phylum Actinomycetota; class Actinomycetes; order Kitasatosporales; family Streptomycetaceae; genus Streptomyces; species Streptomyces sp. NPDC054872. The sequence goes on from NZ_JBSGYY010000039.1 coordinate 62,550, forward strand.
TACCAGGCCAGCACGCGCGCGTGGGGGTCGGTCAGGGGCTCGGCCCAGTCGAGACAGGAGCGGTCCCTGGTGGCCGGGTCCTGCGGATCGGGAATGTCGCCCTCGGCCCAGCCGTGCGCCGCGAACTCCCGCCGCCGGCCCCGGCGCACGGCCTCCGCGAGCTCGGGATCGGTGTGGTCCGTGAAGAACTGCCAGGGCGTCGTGGCACCCCACTCCTCGCCCATGAAGAGCATCGGCGTGAACGGTCCGGTGAGGGTGAGCGCGGCGGCGCAGGCGAGCAGACCGGGGGAGAGGGCCGCGGAGAGCCGGTCTCCTTGCGCGCGATTGCCGATCTGGTCGTGGGTCTGTGTGTAGCCGAGGAAGCGGTACGCGGGAGTCCGGGCGCGGTCCACGGGCCGGCCGTGCCGGCGCCCACGGAAGGTCGAGTACGTCCCGTCGTGGAAGAAGCCGCCGGTCAGCGTCTTGGCGAGCGCGGCGAAGGGCGCCCGGGCGAAGTCTTCGTAGTAGCCGTGGGCTTCCCCGGTCAGCGCGCAGTGCAGCGCGTGGTGGAAGTCGTCGTTCCACTGCGCGTGCAGGCCCAGACCTCCCTGAGCGCGCGGCGTGATGACCCGCGGGTCTCCCTGGTCGGACTCGGCGATCAGCGAGAGCGGCCTGCCGAGCTCGTCGGACAGCTCGTCCACGGCCGCCGACAGCTCCTCCAGGAAGTGGCACGCGCGCGTGTCCCGCAGCGCGTGCACCGCGTCCAGGCGCAGGCCGTCCAGGCGGTAGTCGCGCAGCCAGGCGAGCGCGCTGCCGATCAGATACGCGCGCACCTCGTCCGACCCCGGGGCGTCGAGGTTGACCGCCGCACCCCAGGGGGTCTGGTGGGTCTCCGTGAAGTAGGGCCCGAACGCGGGCAGGTAATTGCCGGACGGGCCGAGGTGGTTGTGGACCACGTCGAGCACGACGCCGATGCCCTGCGCGTGCGCGGCGTCGACAAATCGTTTCAGCGCCTCGGGGCCGCCGTACGGCTCGTGCACGGCCCACAGGGAGACACCCTCGTACCCCCAGCCGTGCCGCCCCGGGAACGGACAGAGCGGCATCAGCTCCACATGGGTGACGCCGAGCTCCGCGAGGTGGCCGAGCCGCCCCGCCGCCGAGTCGAGGGTGCCGTCCGGTGTGTACGTCCCCACGTGCAGCTCGTACAGGACCGAGTCCCGCACTCCGCGCCCCGCCCAGGGCGCGCGCCACGCGTACCGGTCGTGGTCCACGACGGCGCTGAGCCCGTCGGGGCCGTCCGGCTGGCGTCGTGAGCGGGGATCGGGCAGCACGGGTCCTTCGTCGAGCGAGAAGCCGTACCGCGCCCCGTCGGCGGCGTCCGCGTCCACCGTCCACCACCCGGGCCGGCCCTCGGCACGCTCCATCGCGCGCGTGGCGCCCTCACACAGCAGTGCGACGCGTTCGGCTTCCGGTGCCCACACCTCGAACTCCACCGACCGTTCCCCCTTGTCCGCCATCCGCTCTCGTCCGTCCTGATCCGTACGTCATCCGTGGTGACGTCCGTTCCGTCGTGTCCATCGTGCTGCAGAAGTGATCGGTTCGCGGTCGTTACGCGTTTTCTGGACACCCCGGCCGAGCTGACCGACAATCACCAGGGTGACGTCGTCCTTCGAGATCCACACGTACCCCGCGCGGCTGACCGACGCCGAGCGCGACAGGGCGCTGAAGGTGCTCAGGGAGGGCGCTGCCCTCGGCAAGCTGTCGCACGACACGTTCGTGCGGCGCATGGAGCTGGCGCTCGCCGCCCGCCAGCCGGACGAACTCGCCGCGCTCACCGCGGATCTGCGGACCGAGGGCCGTCTCTCACGGGCGGTATTCGGCACGGTCGGCGCGGTCTCCGGGTTCACGGTCCGGCTGCGCAGGGCCTGGCAGGCCGAGAAGCTCCCGAAGCTGCTCCTGCCGGTGCCCGGGAACCCCTGGCCGCTGCGGATCGGCCGCGACCCCGCGAACGGCCTCAGGCTCAGCCACGAGACGGTCTCCCGGGTGCACGCCGAGCTGAGCAGGCAGGGCGGCATGTGGGTGCTGCGCGACCTCGGGTCGACCAACGGCACGTCCGTGAACGGCCGCAGGGTGATCGGCGCGGCCGTCGTCCAGGACGGCGATCAGGTCAGCTTCGGGAAGATGGGCTTCCGCCTCTCCGGCTCGTGAAGCTCCTTCGCGGGGGCGCGAGGTGGTCAGTCGGTCCCCACGCGCGCGTGGCGCGCGGCCGCGACCGTCGTCCGTGACTGGTGCTCGACCTGGTCCTCCAGCGGCACCCAGCGCGCCCTGAACCGCTCGGCGAACGCGTCGCTCCACCGCAGGACGAGCTGCTCCAAGCGAGGCGCCGCCGGGTCGCCCGCCGTGGCCAGGACCCGCAACAGCATCGCGGCGGCCCGCAGCGGAAGGCGGCGCCCGAAGGCGTCGACGCTCCCGATGTACGCCATCGACGTCCCCGCGGGCGGCAGACGGGCCCAGTCGTCGGCGAGGCCGGGCACCAGGTCGAGCGCCCAGCGCGCCGCGCGCAGCAGCGGCCCCTGCGCCTCCGGGAGCCGCGGGAGCGCCTCGCGGAGGATGTCCTCGACCAGCCCCGCGTCGTGGCGCAGCCGCCGCGAGAAGCCGCGCAGCGCGCGCACCGGGGCGGGATGCGCGGCCGCGTCGTCCACGAGGTCGCTGGCCCACATGGGGACCTCGACGATGGCGGTCAGGCCGCCGTACCGGTGGGCGTGGTGCCAGGTCGTGTGCCGGGCGTCCTCGGGGAGGCTCGGGTAGGCGGCCGCCGAGCCGGGCCCGGGCAGCACGTGGACCCCCGGTCCCGAGACCGGCCAGCCCGCGGCGTCCGAAGCCCCCGTCTCCACCGGTATGTGCAGCTCGGCCGCGGACTTGGCGAACGGCTCCGCGAGCCCCGGGATGTCTCGCGTCAACTGCACCCAGCTGCCGCCGAGATCGGTTCCGTGCAGCGACACCTGCAAGTAGGGCCGCAGTTCGTCGATGACGCCGGTCAGGGCACGGGTCTCGGGCGGCAGCCGGTCGGGCGGCAGCACCGAGGGGGACCACTCCGGCTGCTCGGGGCCCGCGGGGCGGAAGAAGTGCCGGTGGTAGTCGAACAGGGTGCGCGGGGCCGGCGTGCGGTGCAGGTTCGCCCCGTCCGGGTCGGCGCACAGCAGGAAGTGCCAGGAGGTGTCGGCGCGCAGGTCCTCGTCCCGCAGGGCCCATTCCGCGAGGTGCAGCAGCGTCGAGCCGCCGGTGGGTTCGTTCGCGTGCGCGCCCGCGACGACGAGGACGGCACGCGGGGAGTGGCCGACGGACAGCAGGTGCAGAGGTCTTCCGGCGCGCGAGGCGCCCACTTGGCGCAGGGCGCTGAGCTCGGGGCGGTGGGCCGCCAACTCTCGGGCGGACAGCACGAGTTCGGCCACATTGGGATAGCGCTGGTCCGCCAGTTGACTCACCCCCGTCTTGTCCGCTGACGCAATCCGCAGTACGCCACGCGGTCGGGCACGTGTCAAGCGCGCGGCCGAAGGGAGGTCAGCCCACGTCGGCGTTGTCCCGCAGCGTCACTCGAATGGGTGTATGCGGACTGCGTGTGACGCCCCGCGGTGATCCCCTGAAACCCACCGACCACGCCCGTTCCGGCGGGGGCGCCCAAGAGGAACGGGGAGTCTGCCGTGTTGTCGAGTCCGGCCCCCCATGGGCACGTTCCGCCAGCGGTTCCGTTGCCCAGCCTTCTGTCCGCCGACGTGGCGCGTGACCCCTACCCGCACTACCGCCTCCTCCGGGAACGTCACCCCCTCGTCCGCGACGAGCTTCTCGGGGCCTGGCTGCTCAGCCGGTACGCGGATGTCCGGGCCGCGCTCGCCGACGTACGGTTCGGTGCGGCGGGGGCCGGGCCGGGCCAGGTCCACCGGGGGCTCGTCGAGCCCGTGCTCCGGGCCGCCGCCGAACGCACCGCCTTCGTCCTCGCGCGGCGAGTGGCCGGGCGGCAAGAGGTCGACCTCGTCGCCGAGTTCAGCGCCTGGCTGCCCGCGGCCGCCGCCGTCGCCGCGCTCGGACTGCCCTGGGAGGACGCCGCGCGGGTGCGGGAGTGGTGCCGTACGGCGCCCGCGCATACGGCTGCCCCGCACCCGGAGCTGGGCGGGTTGCTGCGCCCCCTCGTCGCACGGCGGCGCGCCCACCCCGGCCGCGACCTACTCTCGGTGCTGTGCGGCGCCCGGACGGACGGGCGGGCGCTCTCCGACGAGACGGTCACCGCTCTCGCCGGGACGCTCCTCACCGGCGGCGGCGAATCCACCGGCCTGGCGCTGGCCTCCTTCCTCGCCAACCTCCTCGACCACCCCGCCCAGTTGGCCCTCGTGCGCGCCCGCCCAGGGCTGATACCCGGCGCCTGGGCGGAGTCCCTGCGCCGTGACCCGCCCGCCCACGTCGTGCTGCGCCGCGCGCTCGCGCCGATATCCCTGGGCGCCACCACGCTGCCCACCGGCGCCGTGGTGGCCTGCCTCGTCGGCTCCGCGGGGCGCGACCCGTTCCGCTTCGCGGACCCCGACCGCTACGACATCTTCCGACCCGACCCGGCCCACCTGGCGTTCGGCGCGGGACAGCACTTCTGCCCGGCCGCCGCCCTGGCCGCGCTCACCGCCGAATGCGGCCTGCGGGCCCTCCTCGACGCCATGCCGGGCCTGCGCTGGGCCCCCGGCTCCCGCCCCGCGCCCCAGGGCCTGCGGGCACGCGCCCCGCGCCGGCTACTCGTCCGCCCCCGCTGAGCTCTCACCCGCCCCCGCGTCAGCGCCCTCACCTGAGCCCGCCCCCGTCGGGACCCGCTCGAGCAGCACCACCGGCAGCTCCCCGAAAAGCTCCTCCACGCGCGCGTGCCCGGTGAACTCCCGCCCCCGGGTGAGCAGATCAGCCCACCGCCCCTGCGGAAGCTCCAGTTCCGTGGCGCGCCAGCCGCCCGCATCCGCCAGCCGCAGGGAGAGCCGGCTCACCGCCGCGAGCACCTCTCCGGAGCGCGTGAAGGCCACGCAGTGCGCGGCCCCGGGACCCCGCGCCGTCAGCGGCTCGTACGTCGCGGCGCCGCCGAACAGCTCCGGGCGGCGCCTGCGCAGCCGCAGCGCGGTCGCCGTCAGCGCCAGCTTCTCCTCGGAGAGGTCCCAGCGGTCACGGTGTTGCTCCAGGTGCTCCAGGACATGCGGCTGGAACCGCACGGGCCGCCGGTTGTCCGGGTCCACCAGGGCGAGGTACTCGCCTTCCGTGCCCTGGTAGAGGTCGGGCACCCCGGGCATCGTCAGCTGGAGCAGCGTGGCCCCGAGGACGTTCGCCCGCACATGGGGCCGCAGGCCGGTCGCGAACTCCGCCACTGTGTAGAGCGGCGGTCCACAGGGCCCCGCCTCCACGAACGCCGTCACGGCCTTCTCGTACGCCTCGTTCGGCTCGGTCCAGCTCGTGTGCAGGCCCGCCTCGCGCACATGCTTGAGCAGGGCCTTCTGCAGCCGCTCGTCGTAGGGGAAGCCGAAGCCGACAGCCGTCTGCCAGGCCGCCCAGGCCAGTTGGGCATCGGGCGCGCTCGCGCCGCCCATCCGCGCCGTCTGCTCGGTCACGTCGGCCAGGAGGTCGGCCCACTGCCCGGGGCACTGCGTGAGGACGGCGATGCCGGCCCGCACGTCGGCGCTGCGCTTCGTGTCGTGCGTGGTGAGCACCGTGCCCGAGTACGGCCAGTCGCGCTGCACGCGCGCGCAGTACGCGTGAAAGGACTCCGGGGACACCGCGGGACGCTCGGGGGAGCCGCCCACCTCGGCGGCCGAAAGGAGCGGCGCGTGCCGGTAGAACGCCGTGTCCTCGACCGCCTTGGCCCGCAGCGCCGACGAGACCTGCGCGAACCGCGCGCGGAAGCCGTCGACCGCCGGCCCCGACCCCAGCCGCCCGAGGACCAGATCCCGTACGACGTCGACCGCCTCGGCCTCCTCCCGCACCGCGAAGGCGGCCTTGGCCTCCTCGGCGGCCGCCACCGTGAGCACCGAAGCCGGTTCGGCGCCTCCGGAGACGTACGGCCGGTAGACGGGAAGCCGCACGAGCAGTTCCAGGAGCGCGGTGCGCAGGGCCCACGGCGCGTGGTCGCGCAGGGCGGGGTCCGCGGCGCAGAGGGCGGTCGCCTCGCGCGTGAGGCGGTCGGTCTCGGCGGCCAGCTCATGGGTGAGCACCTTGTACGCAGCGCGCCGCACCGTCGCGTCCCAGTCGCCGCCCCGGTCCACCGCGGGGGCCGTGAACCGCCGGTACTGGCCGAGGAGCTCGCCCGCCCCCGCCGGGTCCGCGAAGAGGCCGTCGAGATGGCGCAGCGCGTCGTACCCGGTGGTGCCCGCGACGGGCCACGCGGCGGGCAGCCGCTCGCCGTCGGCGAGGATCTTCTCGACGACCGTCCAGCGACCGTGCGTGGCCTCCTGGAGCCGCTGGAGGTAGGCCCCCGGGTCCGCGAGGCCGTCCGGGTGGTCGATCCGCAGCCCCTCCACGACCCCCTCCCGCAGCAGTTCAAGGATCTTCGCGTGGGTCGCGTCGAACACCTCGGGGTCCTCGACGCGCACCCCGATGAGGTCCGAGATGGTGAAGAAGCGCCGGTAGTTGAGCTCCGTACGGGCAAGGCGCCACCACGCGAGCCGGTACCACTGGGCGTCCAGGAGCCGGGGCAGCGGCAGCTCGCCGGTGCCTTCCCGCAGGGGGAACGCGTGTTCGTGGTAGCGCAGCACGTCGCCGTCCCCCCGCAGGCTCGCCAGCTCGTCCCCGACCCCGCGCCCGAGCACCGGGAGCAGCACGCGCCCGTCGCCCGCGTCCCAGTCGATGTCGAACCACCGCGCGTACGGCGAACCGGGCCCCTCCCGCAACACCTCCCAGAGGGCGTGGTTGTGGCGCGGCACCGCCGCCATGTGGTTCGGCACGATGTCCACGACCACGCCGAGCCCGTGCGCCCGCGCGGTGCGGGAGAGGGACCGCAGCCCCTCCTCGCCGCCCAGCTCGGCGCGCACGCGCGCGTGGTCCACGACGTCGTAGCCGTGCGTGGACCCGGGGACGGCCTCGAGCACCGGCGACAGATGCAGGTGCGACACCCCCAGCGACGCCAGGTACGGGACGGCCGCCTCGGCGGCGGCGAAGGGGAACTCCGGCTGGAGCTGCAGCCGGTACGTGGCGGTGGGCGGCGGCGGGACCGCTGGCTCTGAGCGCTCAGGCGTCATGCGAACGTACGTACCCGCCTGGCGGGCTTTCGTGCCATCGACTCATGCTTCTGGGCGTCAAGGTGTGACTAGCTTCGGACGATGGCTGCAAAAGCACAGGTCGCACAGGACGCGCACGAGGGGCCGCGGGAGGACCGGGGCGCGCCCGGTCTCCTGGACACCTACCGGCAAGTGATCGGGCGTACCGGAGCCCTCCTGCCGGTGATCTCGTTCCTCGGCAGGCTCCCCGTCGCCATGATCCAGTTCGGCAGCGTCCTGCTGGTCACCGAGACCAGCGGCTCGCTCGCCACGGGTGGCGTGGTCGCCTGCGCGCTCGCGCTCGGCCAGGTGGCCATGGGCCCGCTCGTCGGCCGCCTCGCCGACCGCCGCGGTCAGCGCCCCGTCGTCCTCGGGTTCTCACTGCTCAACGCCGTGGCCATCGCGGTCTACACGCTCGGCGCCCTGCTCGATCTGCCCACGCCCGCGCTCGTCGCCCTCGCCGTGCTCGCCGGCGCCAGCATTCCGGGGATCGGCCCGCTGGCCCGCGCACGCGCCGTCCCGCTGGTCCGCGAGGCGGGCGGTGACGGCCGTCTGGTCAACACCGTCCTCTCCCTGGAGAGCACGATGGACGAGCTGTCCTTCGTGCTCGGCCCCGCCTTCGTGGGCCTGGCCGCCGTGGCGGGCCACCCGGCGTACGCCTTCGCCGCGGCCGCGCTCCTGGTCGCCGTCTGCGGCTCCGCCTTCGCGCTGCACCCCACGGGCCGGACAGCGCGGGCGGCACAGGCGCCACGCGCGCGTGGCGGCGGCGAGCGCCTGCCGCGCCAGGTCGTCGTCGTACGCGTCGGGCTCGTCTTCGTCGGTGTCCTGCTCGGCGCCTGCGGAGCAGGCATCACGGCTCTCACCGAGGAGTTGGGGCAGCCGGGCCAGGCGGGGCTCGTCTACGCCGCCATGGGGGTGATGAGCGCCGTCGTGGGGCTCTCCATGGCCGCGCTGCCCGAGCGGTTCGGCCTGTACGCGCGCTGGCGCCTGGCGACGGCCGCCGCCGCGCTGCTCTCGCTGCCCCTGGTGTGGACGGGCAGCATGACGGCCCTGTACCTCGTGGTGACCGTGTTCGGCGCCATCTTCGCCCCGAACCTGATCACCGGCTTCGCGCTCACCGAGCGCTCCTGTCCGCCGCGGCGGCTCGCCGAGGGGATGACGTGGGCCGCGAGCGCCTTCGTCGGCGGCCAGGCGGTCACCCTCGCGGTGGCGGGCCGCCTGGCCGAGTCGTACGGCCCCGGAGCGGCGTTCGCCCTCGGCAGCGCGGCCGCCGCCGTCGCGTTCCTCGTCGCGCTCGCCGCCCGCCCGGCGGCGGACGGCGGCGCGCACGCCATCCCTCAGATCACGCCGGGCGCCGCAGGACGGTGAGGCTCCGGTCGGCGAGCGTCAGGCGCTCACCGGCCCCCGCCTTCGGTCCCGAGTCCGGCGGCACCCCCTCCGACCGCGAGGTGTCCACGACCACCTGCCACTGACGGCCGTGATTGACCGGGATCACGAACTCCAGCGGCTCCGCCGACGCGTTGAACATCATCAGGAACGAGTCGTCGGAGATCCGCTCGCCGCGGGTGCCCGGCTCGGAGATCGCGTTGCCGTTCAGGAACACCGTCAGCGCCCGTGCGTGCGACGCGTCCCAGTCCTCCTGCGTCATCTCCTCGCCCTCCGGCGTGAACCAGGCGATGTCGGAGAGCTCGTCGTGCGTGCCCTCCACCGGACGGCCGTGGAAGAAGCGCCGCCTGCGGAAGACGGGGTGGTCGCGCCGCAGCCACGCCATCGCGCGCGTGAACTCCAGCTGGGTGCTCTCGCCCTCCGGCCAGCGCACCCACGCGATCTCGTTGTCCTGGCAGTAGGCGTTGTTGTTGCCGCCCTGCGTCCGGGCGAACTCGTCGCCGTGGCTGAGCATCGGGACGCCCTGCGAGAGCATCAGCGTCGCGATGAAGTTGCGCATCTGCCGCTCGCGCAGCTCCCGGACGTCCGGGTCCTCGGTCTCGCCCTCGGCCCCGCAGTTCCAGGAGCGGTTGTGGCTCTCGCCGTCCTGGTTGCCCTCGCCGTTGTCCTCGTTGTGCTTCTCGTTGTACGAGACGAGGTCGTGCAAAGTGAAACCGTCGTGACAGGTGGTGAAGTTGATCGACGCCAAGGGGCGCCGTCCGTCGTCCTGGTAGAGGTCGGACGAACCGGTGAGCCGGGACGCGAACTCCGCGAGGGTGCGCGGTTCACCCCGCCACAGGTCGCGCACGGTGTCGCGGTACATGCCGTTCCACTCGGTCCACAGGGGCGGGAAGTTGCCCACCTGATAGCCGCCCTCGCCGACGTCCCAGGGCTCGGCGATCAGCTTCACCTGGCTGACGATCGGGTCCTGCTGCACGAGGTCGAAGAACGACGACAGGCGGTCCACCTCGTGGAACTGGCGGGCGAGCGTCGCCGCGAGATCGAAGCGGAAGCCGTCCACGTGCATGTCGGTGACCCAGTGCCGCAGCGAATCCATGATCATTTGTAGTACGTGCGGCGACCGCATCAGGAGCGAGTTGCCGGTCCCCGTGGTGTCCATGTAGTAGCGGGGATCGTCCGTCAGGCGGTAGTACGAGGCGTTGTCCAGGCCCTTGTAGGAGAGCGTCGGGCCCAGGTGGTTGCCCTCGGCCGTGTGGTTGTAGACGACGTCGAGGATCACCTCGATGCCCGCCTCGTGCAGCGCCTTCACGGCCTGCTTGAACTCCAGGACCTGCTCGCCCCGGTCGCCCCATGAGGCGTACGCGTTGTGGGGCGCGAAGAAGCCGATCGTGTTGTAGCCCCAGTAGTTGTTCAGGCCCATGTCCACCAGGCGGTGGTCGTTCACGAACTGGTGCACCGGCATCAGCTCCAGGGCCGTCACCCCCAGCTGCACCAGGTGATCGATGACCGCCGGGTGCGCGAGCGCCGCGTACGACCCGCGCAACTCGTCCGGCAGGTCGGGGTGGAGCATGGTCAGGCCCTTGACATGGGCTTCGTAGAGCACCGTCTCGTTGTACGGGGTGCGCGGCGGCCGGTCGTCACCCCAGTCGAAGTACGGGTTGACCACCACGGAGGTCATCATGTGCGGCGCCGAGTCCATGTCGTTGCGCTTGTCCGGGGCGCCGAAGCGATAGCCGTACACCTCCTCGCCCCAGTCGACCTTGCCGCTGACCGCGCGGGCGTACGGATCGAGCAGCAGCTTCGCCGAGTTGCAGCGGTGCCCCTGCGCGGGGTCGTACGGACCGTGCACACGGAAGCCGTACCGCTGGCCCGGCATCACGCCGGGCAGGTACGCGTGCAGCACGAACGCGTCGGACTCACGCAGCTCGACGGCTGTCTCCGAGCCGTCGTCGTGCAACAAACAGAGCTCTATGCGGTCGGCGGCCTCGGAGAAGACCGCGAAGTTCGTGCCGGCGCCGTCGTACGTGGCGCCGAGTGGATACGCCTGCCCTGGCCACACCTGCATGCATACGACTCTTCCACTACCGCCCCCTCGGCTCGGGGTCACTTTGGTCAGAGTCTCCCCGAAAGTGGGGCAACCACGCGGGAGTTGAAGCCGTCTAACCGACCGACCACTACTCGGTATGCCCCTTCTAGGGGCTCGTGGGGGAAAAGGGGAGTAAGTGCGAGAGCTAGTCAGACGCAACCTGGGCAAGGTGGTGGCGAGCGCGGCAGTCGCGGTGGCCGCCACCGCGGTGCTTGTGGGCGTCACACTGCCGGGGGCGGGCGAGTCGGGGGGCCGCCAGGCCAACGCGGCGGACGCGAAGCAGAACGCGATCGCGAAGGACGGCGTCGTCGAGGCGGCGCCCGACGAGGGCGAGAAGGGCATAGGCAGCGACCCGCTGACCGACGCGGAGATGGAGCGGGCCGAGAAGGCATCGGTGTCGGGCGCTCTTCGCTCCAGCGCCAGGGACGTCGAGGGCGACCGCGGCCCGCAGCTCCTGTCGACGAACCTCAGTGAGCCGGACCCCGGCGCCGAGGGCGCCACCGCCCCGCGCCGCGCGGAAGTCGTCTACTACGACTACAAGAAGGACGCGGTCATCACCAAGACGGTCAACGTGGAGACCGGCAAGGTGGAGACCACGAACACCACGCAGAACGTCCAGCCGCCGCCCAGCCAGGAAGAGCTCGCCGAGGGCGCCCAGCTGCTGATCGCCGACCCGCTCGGCAAGGGCCTGAAGCAGGACTTCAAACACGCCACGGGCAAGGCGCTGACCGGACCGGGACAGCTTCAGCTGAGCGGCATGGTCTTCCGCAAGGAGACCGTCGAGCGTGTGCCGGCCGGCCTCGCCGAGTGCGGCAAGCACCGGTGCCTCCAGGTCGTCACCAAGGTCAAGAACGGTCCGTGGATCGACACCCGGTCCCTCGTCGTCGACCTGAGCACCCGCTCCGTGGGCCGCCTCGGCTGACCGGCCCTGACCCGCACGACACCACACTTCTGCTTCTCCTCGTACGAGGGAGTTCACACCGCAATGCACGTCAACAGACTTTCGCGCGCCCGCAAGAAGGCCGGCCTGGCCCTCGCGGTCTCCGCGCTGATCGGCGGCGCCGTCACCGTCGCCCCGCAAGCATCGGCCACCCCCAAGGCGCCCAGCGCCCCCGCGGCGGCCGCCGACTGCAGTGACGCCTACAAGATCGAGCAGACCGTCGACGGCGGCACGACCTGGCGCATGTGCTGGCACTACAACACGCTGTCCGGCCTGATCCTCGACAAGATCAGCTACCAGCCCAAGGACGAGGCGAAGCCGATACCCGTCCTGACCAGCGCCCGCCTCGCGCAGGTCCACGTCCCCTACGACGACGGCGAGGCCGAGTACGACGACGTCACCGGCACCGACTTCGGCCAGGCCCTGCAGAATCTGAACCCCGGTGAGTGCCCCGGCGGCACCATCAAGACCGTGAAGGTCCCGCAGCGGGGCGACGTGAAGGGCCTGTGCACCACCACGCGCGCGCGTGGGCACGCGTACCGCCTCAACGACGACGAGAGCACCGGCGCCACCGGCAAGGTCTTCACCGATCAGGGCAAGGACCTGCTCGTCTACACCGTGAACAAGGCCTCCTGGTACGAGTACATCACCGAGTGGCGGTTCTCCTCGGACGGCACCATCACCTCCCAGGTCGGCGCGACCGGCAGCCTCTCGCCGTACGACTACGACGGTGGCGACAGCCGCGGCTGGCCCATCGGCAAGGGCGAGCAGGCCAAGGCCGAGAGCCACGCCCACAACGTCTTCTGGCGGCTCAACTTCGGCCTGGACGGCTCCCCGAAGGCCAAGGTCGAGCAGTACGACTCCAAGGTCACCCCGCCCACCGGCCAGGGCAGCCCCACCACGAAGACCACCCGCACCAAGGTCACCAAGGAGCTCGCCGGTGACCGCAAGGACATGCGCTGGTGGCGCGTGGTCAGCGGGGCGGGCAAGAACAAGGACGGCCACCCCCGTTCGTACGAGATCGTGCCCGGGGCCAGCACCAAGCACGCGGGACGCCCCTACACCAAGCACGACGTGTACTTCACCGAGTACAAGAAGTGCGAGCAGTACGCGAGCAACAACCCGGGGTGCGCCAACGGCGTACCGGACAGCGTCGACAAGTGGGTGAACGGCCAGTCCCTCACGCACCCGATCACCTGGGTCCACGTGGGCTTCCACCACATCGCCCGTGACGAGGACCAGCAGCCGATGCCGGTCCACTGGCAGGGCTTCTCGCTGGCCGCGCGCGACGTGACCGCTATGAGCCCGCTCACTCCGCAGGACCTCGCCGACCAGAACGGCCAGCCGCCACTGGGTCGTTGAGAATCCACCCTCCCCATCCGGCTGCACCGGCCGCCGCTCCCGGAGTACCCTTCCTTGATCGTTGAACGGGGGAGTGCTCGGGGGAGCGGAAGGGGTGCGCTGAGTGAGCTCGGGAGGGCGGGAACTGCCCCCTGGTGACGAGGGTCACGAGGGGAGTTCCGCGGACGGCCCGCCCGGAGCGGTGTCCCTGGCGCGGCCGATGGAGATGGGATCTCAGATCGGACCCGAACTGGACTGGGGCGCCGACGCCTGGCGCGAGGTGCGCACGCGCGCCCAGCGCGCAGGGCGGGCCTACATCTGGCTGAATCTCGTGGAGCAGCGGCTGCGCGCGGTCGTGGCCGCTGTCCTGCGTCCCATCTACGAACCGGTCCACGCCGACGACTGGGTGGTCGCCGCCGCGGGACCCGCGGGGCAGGAGTGGGTGCAGCGGGCCGTCGCCGTACGCGAAGTGAGCCGCCGCAAGGGGTACTTGCTGGACCCGGCCGACGACAACGTCCTCAGCTTCCTCACGCTGCCCCAGCTGCGGGAGCTGATGGTGCAGCACTGGCCGTGCTTCGAGCCGTACTTCGACGACCGCAGGGACGTCGAACTGGCCCTGGACGAGCTGGAGGTCACCCGGAACGTCGTCTCCCGCAACCGTGCCCTGTCCACCGCCGTGCTCGCCCAGGCGGAGCGTGCCTCGGCGCGGCTCCTGGACATACTCGGCACGGGAACCGACACGCCCTCCGCCCGCAGGCTGCCCGTCGACGCCGTCGAGTCCCTGGTCGGCGACCGGTACGCCGATGTGGTGGGCGTCCACTCGGACCGGGTGCGGCTTCTGCGGCAGTTCCCGGCCGAGGACATCTTCGGCGGGGCACGGCGCCTCGACGCGATCGGGATAGGCCTGAACCTCCTGGTCCAGAACTTCTCCGGACGCCGCCTGGTGCGCCTCGCCGAGTCCGGCTGCCGGGTACGCCTGCTCTTCCTCAACCCGGCGAGCAGCGCGGTCAAGCGCAGGGAGCGTGAACTGGGCCTGAAGCGGGGCGAACTGAGCCGCAGCGTCGAGATGAACATCCTGCACATGCGGCGGGTGCGGGCCCGCCTGCGTGACCCCGGTGCCTTCGAGATCCAGGTCTTCGACGAGACGCCGCGCTTCACCGCGTATCTGGTCGACGGGGACGGCGCGGACGGCATCGCGGTCGTCCAGTCGTATCTGCGCAGGACGCGCGGGATGGAGGCGCCGGTGCTCGTGCTGCGCGGCGGCCGCCGGGTGGTGAAGGCGGACGACCCTGACGAGAGCGGACTCTTCGAGACGTACCGGGAGGAGTTCGAGCTGGCCTGGGCGGACTCGCGGCCGGTGTCCTGAGCGAGCGGTCTCCCGAGCAAGCGGAACGCGCGCCTCGGATTGTCAGTGGCGCGTGGGATCGTGGTGGTCAATGGGGGAAAGCACCACAGAGAAGGGGGCGGCCATGAGCTGGCACCGGGAGCTGCTGATCGGTTTCGACCTGGAGACGACCGGGACGGACCCGCGCGAGGCGCGCATCGTGACGGCAGCGGTCATCGAGGTCAGGGCCGGCGAGACGCTGGGCCGCAAGGAGTGGCTCGCCGACCCGGGGGTCGAGATCCCCGCGGAGGCGGTGGCGGTGCACGGCATCTCGAACGAACGGGCGGCCGCGCATGGCAGACCTGCCGCGGAGGTCGCCGACGCGATAGCGGCGGTGCTCGTGTCGTACTGGCAGGCGGGCGTCCCGGTCGTCGCCTACAACGCCACCTTCGACCTGACCCTGCTCTCCGCCGAGTTGCGCAGGCACGGCCTGCCGTCCCTGCGTGAGCGCCTGGGCGGCGCGGAACCGGCCCCGGTCATCGACCCGTACACCATCGACCGCTCCGTCGAGCGCTACCGCAAGGGCAAGCGCAACCTGGAAGCGGTCTGCACCGAGTACGGCGTGCTCCTGGAGTCGGCGCACGACGCCATGTCGGACGCCTTGGCCGCCGCCCGTCTGGCCACCGCCATAGCCGAGCGGCACCCCAAGCTGGCCGCGTTCGGCCCGGCGGAGCTGCACCGCCGTCAGATCGACTGGTATGCGCAGTGGGCCGCGGACTTCCAGAAGTTCCTCCGGAAGAAGGGCGAGGCGGACGCGGTGGTGGACGGCACATGGCCGCTCAAGGAGGAGTTCAGCGCGTCCGGCGTCTGACTGCGGATGACGGGTGCGGTGCAGTGCGGTGCAGCCCTCAGGCCTTCAGAACCTCAGGCCCTCAGAAGGGGTACCACCGCACACTCGGATCGCCGTCACGCAGCGACGCGACCCGGCGGCGGAATTCGGCCAGGGCCTTCGGATTGCTGGGGGCATGCTGCGCGACCCACGCACAGCTGGCCGTCTCCCGGGCACCCCGGAGCACCGCGCATCCCTCCCACTCCCGCACATCCCAGCCGTACTCCGCGACGAACGCGTCGTACGCCTCGGCCGGCAGACCGTACCGGTCCCGGGAGAGCGCGAGCACCACGAGATCGTGCTCCCGCAGATCGGTGGAGAAGGTCTCCAGGTCGACGAGGACCGGCCCGTCCGCGCCCACGAGGACGTTCCGGGGCAGCGCGTCGCCGTGGATGGGACCGGGAGCGAGCCGAGGGGTGAGCGCCGATGCCGCGGCCTCGAACCCGTCCCTGCGCTCGCGCAGGTAGTCCGCGTCCTCCACGTCGATCGCGTCGCCCGCGAGCCGCAGCCACCGCTCGACCCCGCCGAGCAGCTCACGCCGGGGCAGCTCGAAGTCCGGCGCGGGAAGGGCGTGCACGAGCCTCAGGAGTGGGGCGAGGTCGCGCGGCTCGGCGGGGCGCACGGCGTCCGGCAGCCGGTGCCACACCGTCACCGGATGCCCGTCCACCAGCCGGGGTTCGCCCTCGGCTGCCCGCACCGCGGGCACCCCCGACTCCTCGAGCCAGTGCGCGATCCGCAACTCCCGCCGCGCGCGGTCGAGAAGCTCGGGCGCCGCACGCCCGACCTTGACCACCGTCCCGCCACCGCCGAACACCGCGTTCTCGCCGAGCGCGAGCAGCGTCGCGTCCCGATCGAGCCCCGCGGCGCCCAGTACGTCCCGTGCCCGCGCCTCGTCCATCCATTGCCTCCCGCACCGCTCGCTGCGTGCGCCACGCAGCCCGGCACAGTCTCCCATTCGCACAGGCCAAGCGGCTGCGAGGCCTGCGTAGCTGCTTGACGTATCAAGATCCCATCAGCACGATGACGGGGGCCGCCTGGGCGGCCAAACCCCGACTGAGCCGCCCAAAGGAGCCGATTCCGTGACATTGGCGACCGCGACAAAGCGGTCAGCGAACGGCGCGTCCGCCCGCAGGGGCACGGACCACGGCGCCTGGTTCCTGGTGCTGCCCGCGCTGATCCCGATCCTGATCCTGAGCGTGGGGCCGCTCCTCTACGGCATCATGCTCGCGTTCACCGACTCCCAGTCGGGCCGCACCGAGCCCACCGAGTGGATCGGCCTCCTGAACTTCCAGGACCTGCTGCACGACACCCTGTTCTGGGACTCGTTCCGCATCGGCCTGCTCTGGGCGTTCGGCGTCACCGTGCCGCAGTTCTTTCTCGCCCTCGGCCTCGCCCTCCTGCTCAACCAGCCCTTGCGGATGCGCTGGCTGGCGCGGGCGCTCGCGATCATCCCGTGGGCGATGCCCGAGGTGGTCGTCGGCATCATGTGGCGGCTCGTCTACCACCCGGACGCGGGTGTGCTGAACGAGACGCTCTCCAACCTCGGCCTGGGAGAGGGCAAGGACTGGCTCACCGGGACGGCCACCGCGCTCTTCGCCGTCATCGTCGTCGGCATCTGGGCCGGCATGCCGCAGACCACCGTCGCGCTGCTCGCCGGGCTGCAGAACACCCCGCGCGAACTGCACGAGGCCGCCGCGATGGACGGCGCGGGCGCCTGGCGCCGCTTCCGTACCGTCACCTGGCCCGCGATCAAGCCGATCGCCCTCGCCATCACGGCGCTCAACTTCATCTGGAACTTCAATTCCTTCGCCCTGGTCTACGTCCTCACCCAGGGCGGCCCCGGCGGCCGCACCCGGCTGCCCATGCTCTTCGCCTACGAAGAAGCCTTCCGCTACGGCCAGTTCGGCTACGCCGCGGCCATGGGCTGCGTGATGGTCGCGGTGATCTCCGTGATCCTCGCCTTCTACCTCGTCGGCCGCCTGAAGGGAGCCGACGAGTCATGATGCGTACGAAGAAGTCCACGCGCACCGCGCAGTACGTGGCGCTCGCCGCCTATCTCGTCTTCCTCGCCTTCCCGTTCCTCTGGCTGATCTCCACGGCCTTCAAGCCCGCGCGGGAACTGGGCAGCCTGAATCCCACCTGGATTCCCGAGGACCCGACCCTGGAGAACTTCCGGCAGGCCTTCGACGAGCAGCCGCTGCTCCAGGCCGCGGGCAACTCCCTGATCGCGGCGCTCAGCGCCTCCCTGATCGCGGTCGTCATCGCGACCCCCATGGCGTACGTCATGGCGCGGCACCGCAATCGCGTCTCGAAGGCCGCGACGGGCTGGGTGGTGATCAGCCAGGCGTTCCCCTTCGTCCTGATCATCATCCCGCTGTTCCTGATCCTGAAGAACCTGCACCTGATCAACTCACTGGTCGGCCTGATCATGGTCTACGTCGTGTGGTCGCTGCCCTTCGCGCTGTGGATGCTCGTCGGATACGTCCGCGCCGTGCCCACCGAACTGGAGGAGGCGGCCGCGGTCGACGGCGCGAGCAAGGTGCGCACGTTCGTCTCGGTCGTCGCGCCCCTGCTCGCCCCCGGCATCGTCGCCACGGCGATGTTCGCCTTCATCACCGCATGGAACGAGTTCTTCTTCGCGCTCGTCCTGCTCAAGACCCCGGAGAAGCAGACCTTGCCGGTCATCCTCAACCGCTTCATCGGCAGCGAGGGCGTCGCGGACCTCGGGCCGCTCGCCGCGGCGGCCTTCCTCGCGACCATCCCCTCGCTCGTCATCTTCGCGATCATCCAGAAACGGATCACGGGCGGCATGATGGCAGGGGCGGTGAAGGCCTGATGCGCACAGCACCACGGCTCGTGACCGCCGCCACCGCGGTGCTCGCGCTGCTGCTCACCGGCTGCAGCGGTGACTCGGGTGACGACGACGGGAAGATCACCCTGCAGTTCCAGTCCCTGGCCTGGCAGAAGGAGTCCGTCGACGTCAACAAGGCGCTCGTCAAGGAGTGGAACGCCACCCATCCCGACGTCAAGGTCGAGTACGTCCAGGGCAGTTGGGACAGCGTCCACGACCAGCTCCTCACCTCCTTCGAGGGCGGCGAGGCGCCGGACATCATCCACGACGCGTCGGACGACCTCGCCGACTTCGCGTACGGCGGCTATCTCGCTGACCTCGGCGAGCTGCTCCCCGACCGCCTCAAGTCCGACATCCCCGAGCGGAGTTGGCGGACGACGACGTTCGGGGACGGCGTGTACGGCGTGCCGTTCCTCCAGGAGCCCCGCGTCCTGATCGCCAACGCGAAGTGGTTGAAGGAGTCGGGCGTACGGATCCCGACCCCCGAGAAGCCCTGGTCCTGGGAGGAGTTCCGGGCGGTCACCAGGGACCTGAGCGACGGCAAGGGCAAGTACGGCGTGGCCTGGCCGCTCAAGGAACCGGTCTCCGCGACGCTCAACCTGTCGCTCTCCACCGGCGGCACGGTCTTCCACCGAGGCGATGACGGCAAGGTCGACATCCGCTTCGGCAAGGCCGACGAGACCATGCCGCGCACGGTCCATGACCAGGTCAACATCGACAAGAGCGCGTCGGGCACCACTCTCGGCATGGGCGGCTCCGACACGCTGCCGGGGTTCTTCGGCGGCAAGTACGCGATGGTGCCGCTCGGCTTCTCCTACCGCCAGCAGATCGTCCAGCAGGCGCCCAAGGGCTTCGACTGGCAGGTCCTTCCCGCACCGGCCGGGGCGGAGGGCCTAGCCCAGGGCGTCAGCCCGCAGACGCTCTCGGTCTCCGAGGACACCGAGCACAAGAAGGAGGCGGTCGAGTTCATCGACTTCCTCCTCCAGCCGGAGAACATGGTGCGCCTCGCGCAGGGCGACTGGATGCTGCCGACGGGCGAACAGGCCCTCAAGGATCCGGCGCTGCACACGAAGAAGAACGACTGGGCGACGGGCACCGCGCTCGCGAAGGACCTCCGCTCGGCGCCCGCCCAGTCGGTGCGCGGCTACGCGGAGTGGAAGGACAAGGTGGCGACCCCGGCGCTCCAGGAGTACTACAGCGGCGCGATCGGCATGGGTGAGCTGCGCGAACGACTGGTGAAGGACGGGAATCTGGTGCTTGCGAGGTATCAGCGCTAGGCCGCCGGCAGCCGCCGGGCCGCCGGGGGTTCAGCGCCGGGAGCCGTTCCCCTCTCCCGCCCGCACGAGCCCCGACTCGTACGCGGCGATGACCGCCTGCGCGCGGTCACGGACGCCGAGCTTGGCGAAGATGCCGGTGGCGTGGTTCTTCACGGTCTGGACGCCGATCTCCATCCGCTGCGCGATCTCGGTGTTGTCGAGTCCCGCGGCGATCAGGCGCAGTACGTCGACCTCGCGCGGGGTGAGCCCGGCGAGGTCCGCCGTCGGCGGGCGCGAGGCCGGAGCCGGGGTCACGAAGGTGGCGAGCAGCCGGGTCAGAAGCCGCGGGGCGACGACGGCCTCGCCGCGGTGGACGGTGCGCAGCGCGGCCACCAGCTCCTCGGGGGAGACGTCCTTGGGCAGGAAGCCCGAGGCCCCCGCCCGCAGGGCACCGACCACGTGCTCGTCCATGTCGAAGGTGCTGAGCGCGAGGACCCGGCATCCGGGGAGCTCGGCGCTCAGGCGCTCGGTGGCCCGGACGCCGTCGAGCACGGGCATGCGGATGTCCATCAGGACCACGTCGGGGCGGAGTTCCAGCGCCGACGCCACGGCCTGCTCGCCGTCCCCCACTTCGCCGACGACCCTGATGGAGGGGTCCGAGAGCAGGATCAGTGACAGGCCCCTGCGCACCAGCGGCTGGTCGTCCGCGATGAGCACGCTGATGCCGTCGGACTCGCCCCCGGCTCCGGGTTCGGGCTCGGCTCCGGGTTCGGTGGGGGAGGTCATCGGGTCCCGTCCTTCTCGTACGTGTCGGTGGACAGCGGCACACTGGCGGTCACCGTGAACCCGCCCTCCGCGCGGTGACCGGCCCGCAAGGAGCCGTCGTGCAGGGCGACGCGCTCCCGCATGCCCAGCAGACCGTACCCAGTGCCCTCGCCCTTGCCGCCGGGCGCCCTGCCGCCCCCGGCGCCGTCGTCGGCCACTTCGACGGTGACGCGGTCCTGGAGATAGGCGAGCCGCACCGTGGCGCGGGCGGGCCCGGCGTGTTTGCGGGTGTTGGTCAGCGCCTCCTGGACGATCCGGTAGAGGGTGAGGCCGACCGGCATCGGCAGCGCCACGGGCCGCCCGGTGACGAGGAGTTCGGCCGGCAGGCCCGCTGCGGTCGAATCGGCGACGAGGCGGTCGATGCCGTCCACCCCAGGCTGAGGTTCCGACGGCGCCTCCTCCGGGGTGTCGGTGCTGCGCAGCACCCCGAGAAGCTGCCGCATCTCGCGCAGCGCGGTGCGGCCGGACTCCTCCAGGGTCACCAGCGCGTCGCGGGCCGTGTCGGGATCGCGGTCCAGGGTCGACCTGGCCCCGCCGGACATCAGGTACATGGTGGTGATGTGGTGCGCCACGATGTCGTGGAGCTCCCGCGCGATACGGCGCCGTTCCTCGGTCACCGCACGGTCCGCGAGCAGTTTGCGGTTGATGTCCAGCTGCCGTTTCCACTGCCGCACGGCCAGGCCCACGGCGACGATGAGGCAGGGCGTGACCAGCACGTCGGAGATGCCCACCGGCAGGAAGGGCACATCGCCGAGCAGGTGCCGCGTGAGCTGCACCGGCGCGGTGGCGACGACGCCCAGGGCCACGGCGCGCCGCCCGCTGTACCGGGCCACGGTGTAGAGCGCCACCGCGACGGCGCCGCCGTAGCTGTTCGACATCGCCGAGCCGGGGTCGACGGCCAGCCCCAGGTTCACGGCCAGCTGCACGGCGAGGACCGCGCCGAGCACCGGCACGGGATGACGGCGTCTGAAAAGCAACGGGAGCACGGAGACGGTGACCAGCAGGACACCGAGGGCGGTGACGGGGGCCCCGGTGCCCTCCTCACCCGGGGCGAGGTAGGCCAGTACGTCGAGTCCCACCGCGACGGCGGCGACCACCATGTCGCCACGGGTCGGCCGCGGCCCACCCGTGAGCGGTGCCGGAGGGAAGAAGTCGCGGCCCATCCGGGCGCCTCCTGGTCGAACGGTGCGGAGGGCCCTGATGTGCCCGTCTTTCCGCACCATTACATCCCGGCCCGCGGCGCCGGGAATCGGCGTGGGGGCGGTTCTCGCACCCAGTACCCCGGTACTGCCCGCGAGGGAGCACCGGACCAGGGTCACGGGTGCGTCCCCTTCCGGCGACCGACGCCCTCAAGGGCCTTTGCGTGATGACCTGTTGGAGCCCCGGGGAAATCTCGTGGCTCATTTCGCCGGACGGGAAACAGCCCCTTTCGCCGGCCGGGAAAACAGGGGAAAGAAAACATGATTCGCGAGCTGACCTCGTTCTCCACCCGACATCGATGGCTGACGATCGTCGTCTGGACCATCCTCGGAGCGGCCCTGTCGTTCGTGGGGAATTCGATGATGTACGACGTCACCGACTCGCAGGCCGGGGACTTCCTGCCCAAGAAGTACGACTCGGCGGTGGCGCTGCGCATCGCGGAGGACGAGTTCGGCACCAAGCCCGACCCCAACGCCCTGACCGTGCTGGTCGGCAGGGACGACAACAAGAAGCTCACGCAGTCCGACCAGCGGCGGATCGCCGCCACGGCGGCCGCCCTGGGCCGGGAGCGGATCACCGCGCCGAAGCCCGAGCCGCTCATGAGGGACCACTCCCAGACCCCGCGGGTGACGCCGGGGGCCGTGGCCCCGGACAAGTCGTTCAGGCTCCTGACGGTGTCCCTCTCCGGAAATCCGGGGGACCCGGGTCTGCAGGACGTCTACAAGAAATTCCGTGACGGTGCGAAGGACGAATTCGCCGCCGCCGACCTGCGCGTGGGATTCACCGGCGGAATAGCGTCCACGGTGGATGACACGGACGCGGAGGAGCCCACCGGGAAAGTCGTCGCCAATCTGACGATGGGCCTCATCATCCTGCTGAACGTGCTGGTCTTCCGCAGCCTCGCGGCCGCGTTCGTGCCCCTGATCGCGGTGGCGCTGATCGGCGGTGTCGCGTCGGGAGCGGTGGTCGGTGCGGCGAAACTCTTCGACATCGACCTCGACCCCTCCACGCCCTCGCTGATCGGTGTCGTACTCCTGGGAATCGGCATCGACTACTTCCTCTTCCTGATGTTCCGGTTCAGGGAACACCTGCGGAACCATCCCGAGCAGAACGCCCGTACGGCCGCGGCCGAGACGACAGGGCGCGTGGGCAGCGCGATCACGTCCGCGGCCCTGACGATCGTGGCGGCGTTCGCGACGCTCGGCCTGGCGAGCTTCGGACAGTTCCGGGTCCTCGGCCCCGCCATCGCGCTCTCCGTACTGGTGATGCTCCTCGCCAGCCTCACGCTCATGCCCGCCCTCCTCGCCCTGCTCGGCCGCGGCATGTTCTGGCCCGCCCGCGCCTGGAAGAAGGAGCGCACCGGCGGGATCAGCGCACGCCTGGGGAACGCGGTGAGCGCACGACCGGTGCGGTACGCACTGGGCAGCCTGGTGCTGCTCGGCGCCCTCGGCGCCGGCGCGGTCGGCATGAAGATGAGCTACGACCAGCAGGGCCTGCACGAGACCGCGGCGGTCAGGACCGCCGAGCAGATCGCCCGGAGCCTGCCCGCCGGTGTCTCCGACCCGCACAGCGTCTACGTACGGAGCACCGACGGCGGTGTCATCAAGGGGAGTTCGCTCACCGGCATGACCCGTGCCCTCGCCGAGGCGGAAGGTGTCGGCGAGGTGGGCAAGCCGGTTCTCAGCAAGGACCGCACGGCCGCACGGGTCGACCTGTTCCTGAGCGTCGAGTCCGCTTCGCAGAAGGCGCGTGACCTGGTCTCCGGACCCGTCAGGGACACGGCAGCGCGGACCGCCCCGCAGGGCACCGAGGCGTATGTCACGGGAACGGCCGCCGTCTTCGCCGACATCTCGACGGCCGTGGAGAAGGACCTGCGGCTGGTGTTCCCGGTCGCCGCCCTGCTGATCGCGGTGATCCTCTTCCTGCTGCTGCGTTCCTTGCTGGCACCGGTCGTGCTGATGATCGCCGTGGGGCTCGGCTTCGTGGCCACCCTCGGCGCGAGCACGCTGCTCTTCCAGCACGGCCTCGACCGGCCCGGGGTGTCGTTCACGCTGCCCCTGGTGCTCTTCCTGTTTGTCGTCGCGCTCGGCACCGACTACAACATCCTGATCACCGACCGCATCAGGGAGGAGATGGAGAAGCCGGTCCCGGCGCGGCACGCGGTGGCCGAGGCGGTCCGGCACACCGCGCCCGCCGTCGCCACGGCCGGAATCGTGCTCGCCGGTTCCTTCGCCAGTCTCGCCGCGAGCCCGGCCACCCAGGAGATCGGCTTCGCCACCGGCCTGGGGATTCTCCTGTCCTCACTGGTGCTCTCCCTCGTCCTGGTGCCCGCGCTCGCCGCGCTCCTTGGACGTGGACTGTGGTGGCCGCGCAGGTCGAACAAGACCCCGGGCCGCCACCACACACCGGACGGGCCGCCGCCCGCCGCCGAGGAGTACTGGCCGCAGGCCTCCGCCCGGGCGTACTCCGAACGGCGGTAGGCGGCACGGCCGACACGGAACCGGTCGCCGTCACACGGCCACCGTCTCCTCCATCTCCTCTTCCTGCTCCCGCTGTTCGTGCCCGGCCTCGCGGCCGGGCACGGGCGCGTCCACCGCCGTCCGCGCACGCCGCTCCCAGAGCGCCGCGATGCCGGTGATCACCAGGCCGAGCAGCAGCCACGCGGCCAGCGTCCACACGTGCCCGCCGAGTTCGCGCCCGCCGAAGTAGAGGTGGCTGCGGATGCCCTCGACGAATCCGGCACCGTTCCAGAAGGCGTGCAGGGAGCCGAAGAAGCCGTTCTGCAGTTCCGGCCTGAACAGACCGCCGGACGAGGTGAAGTTGAGCATCACGAAGAGGATCATCATCGTCAGCGTCGTCCAGCGCTTGAGGAACGTGTGCAGTCCGACGCCGACGAAGAGGATGCCGGCGGCGTACAGCCATGCCATGGCCCACACGCCCCACAGGCCCTGGTGCGCCAGGTGGAAGACGGGACCGGCGAGCGCCGCGCCGATCAGGCTCACGGCGAACGAGACACCGACGACGAGTCCGGCCCTGGCCCGCATCCGCATCCCGGCACCCGCGGCCCCCAGCGCCGCCACCGACGCGTACGAGCCGATGCTGACCGCGACCAGCAGGAAGAACAGGCCCTGGCCCGTGGGGTCGTCGTCCACCGTCGGCGCCACATCGGAGACCTTCAGCGGTACGCCCCGCTCCGCCGCGACCGGCGTGAAGATCTTCTCGACCGCCATGGCGCTCATGTCGGAGCCCGCGGTGGCGACGATCACCTCGGGTGTCCTGGCGTCGGGCACGTAGGCCCCCGATATGTCCATGGACCTGAGCTCGTCGACCGCTTGCGCGCGGGAGGGCACGGTCCGTACGTCGAGGGCGCCGCCCGCCTTGTCCTTGACGGTCTGCGCGAGGGCCTGCGTCTGCTCGCCGGATCCGACGACGGCGATCGGCAGATCGTGCGGCTCCGGCGTGACGAACGCGCCCATGTACGCGAGGCCCATGCCGAGGCACATCAGCAGGGGTGTGACGAGGTGCAGCAGGATGTGACGGAGTGGTCCGGAGGCGGTTGCCGGGCCGGCTGATGCCTTGTGGGCGGGCGCCGAGGTGGCGGTCATCGGAAGACCTCTCGCGATAGTTGGCTTATACACTCAATCTCGGTGTTGTACTGTACAACCATTCGCGGAGAGGGAGAAATCGTGGCCGACAGGGACGGGTCCATCGAGATCATTCAGCGGGAGATGACGGCGTTCGCCCGGCGGGCCCGCGCCACCGCCGCACGGATGCACCCCGAGCTGTCGCTCGTCTCGTACACGCTCCTGAGTCACCTGGAGTACCAGGGCGGATGCCGGGCCACGGACCTCGCGGCGCACTACACGCTGGACAAGTCGACGATCAGCAGGCAGGTGGGCGCACTGGAGAAGGCCGGCCTCGTGGAGCGGCGGCTCGACCCGACCGATCACCGGGTGCACGTGCTGCACCTCACCGACCGGGGCATCGAGGTGCTCGCGCAGGTCACCGACGCGCGCCGGGTCGCGTTCCAGGAACGGCTGACCGACTGGAGCGGGCCGGACCTGGAGAAGTTCGCCGAGTGCTTGCTGCGCTACAACGACGCGGCGTCACGGAGCGGTCTGGACGTCGAGTGAGACGTATATGGGTGCGGGTGTCCGCGCGGCGAAGTTGCGGCATGAAGTTGCACGAGACGTCTCGTCTCGCTTAAGGTCGGTGCATGACCTCACGCCAGCGTGCCCACATCGCCATGTTCTCGATCGCCGCGCACGGGCACGTCAACCCGAGCCTCGAAGTGATCCGCGAGCTCGTCGCCCGCGGCCACCGCGTCACGTACGCGATCCCGCACCTCTTCGCCGAGAAGGTCGCCGAGACCGGTGCCGAGCCCGTCCTCTTCGAGACGACGCTGCCGGGCCCCGACGA
Source organism: Streptomyces sp. NPDC054872 (assembly GCF_053610705.1). NCBI lineage: Bacteria > Bacillati > Actinomycetota > Actinomycetes > Kitasatosporales > Streptomycetaceae > Streptomyces > Streptomyces sp. NPDC054872. Next base: position 88,314 of record NZ_JBSGYY010000039.1, read on the forward strand.
CGACCCCGAGGCCTGGGGGACCGAACTGATCGACAACATCGAGCCGTTCCTCACCGAGGCCGTCGAGACACTGCCGCAGCTGGCGGCGGCGTACGAGGGTGACGAACCCGACCTCGTCCTGCACGACATCACCTCCTTCCCCGCACGCGTGCTCGCCCGCCGGTGGGGCGTGCCCGAGATCTCGCTCTCGCCGAACCTGGTCGCCTGGGACGGGTACGAGGAGGAGGTCGCCGAGCCGATGTACGCGGAGCTGAAGGAGACCGCGCGCGGGCAGGCCTACTACGCGCGCTTCCACGCCTGGCTGGCGGAGAACGGGATCGCCCAGGACCCCGATTCCTTCGTCGGGCGTCCGCCGCGCTCGCTCGTCCTGATCCCCAAGGCGCTGCAGCCGAACGCGGACCGCGTCGACGAGACGATTCACACATTCGTCGGTGCCTGCCAGGGTGACCGCTCGGCGCAGGGGGACTGGCGTCGTCCCGATGGTGCGGAAAGGGTGCTGCTCGTCTCGCTCGGCTCGTCGTTCACCAAGCAGCCCGCTTTCTACCGCGCGTGCATCGAGGCGTTCGGGGATCTGCCCGGGTGGCATGTGGTGCTCCAGGTCGGCAAGCACGTCGAGGCGGGCGAGCTGGGGAAGATCCCTGCGAACGTGGAAGTCCATCCGTGGGTGCCGCAGCTCGCGGTGCTGAAGCAGGCCGACGCCTTCATCACCCACGCCGGTGCGGGCGGCAGTCAGGAGGGGCTCGCCACCGGGACACCGATGGTCGCGGTGCCGCAGGCCGTCGACCAGTTCGGCAACGCGGACATGCTCCAGGATCTCGGGGTGGCCCGGCACGTACCGATGGGGGAAGTCGACGCGCGGACGCTGCGGGAGGCCGTGCTCGGCCTGGTCGGTGACCCGGAGGTGGCCCGCCGTCTCGCCGGGCTGCGGGCCTCGATGGCGGGGGAGGGCGGCACGAAAATGGCGGCGGACCTGATTGAGGAGGAGCTCGCGAAGGCGGCCGGGGTGTGACACTCCGTGAGGCATTTCCGTTGCGTCACGGGTGTTTCTGTTACATACCTGTCGCTCGATAACGCTCAGGTAACGCAGGGTGGTTCTGGCATGGGTATTGACTCGTCCTGAAAGGTTGACCGTTACCCCCGGCCAAAGGTTGCACAGCCAGGTTCTTGTTCCTTGAACCAAAACCTTCTTAGCGTGAGGTGAACGTTCCGCGAACGCCAGGAAGTTGACCCCACATGCGACGAGACATACCGCCCCTCGACGAGGTGCGCCGCATCACCCAGAAGAAGCGCGACGCGTGGTGGACCGTGATTCTGGTCGATCCGGTCGCCACGCCGCTCGTGCGGTGGACGGCGATGCGGACCAGAATCACGCCCAACCAGATCACCTGGGGCGCGTTCCTTCTTGGCCTTGTCTCGGCCGCTTTCTTCGCCATGGGTGACTGGCAGTGGCTCGTCGTCGGTGCGGTCGTCTATCACTTCAGCTTCATCCTCGACTGCATGGACGGCAAGGTCGCCCGTCTCACCGGCACCGGCTCGGTGTTCGGCGCGTGGCTCGACTTCGTCTTCGACCGCATCCGCGTGATGGCGTGCGCGGTGGCCCTGATGGGCGGCCAGTTCCACCGCACCGGGGACGCCTTCTACATCTGGGCCGCGGTCGCCGTGGTCGCCCTCGACACGCTGCGCTACATCAACGGTCTCGAGATCTTCAAGATCCGGCACACCATGCGCAAGCAGATCAAGGTCCGCATGAGGGCCGCCCGCCGGGCCGAGAACGAGGCCGAGCTGGCGTTCATGGAGGACCTGCTGCGGGAGAACCCCGAGGCCGACATCGAGCAGGACCTGCAGAAGACGCAGTCGGAGCAGGGTGTTCCCGAGACCCCGGCGCTCGCGGCACCCGCGCCCAAGCGCCAGGTCATCGACCTGCACCAGGAGTTCCGCGGCAAGTTCCCCGCGTACCTGCGGGCGCGCTCCTTCCTGCTGCGGCACCGGATCCGTACGCACCTGGTGAGCGGCATCGAGTTCCAGATGGGCGTCTTCATGATCGGCCCGCTGTTCGACGTGGTGCTGCCCGCGACGATCGTCTCCGGCGCCCTGCTCCTCGTCTTCGAGCTGGCGATCATCTACAAGCTGCTGCTCTCGACGCGGGACTTCACGCGGACGATCGACTCCTTCGAGGAGCGCAAGGTGCTGGCCGCGGCGTAAGGATCACCGGCTTCGCCGACTTCCGTCCTCGAGCGCCGGGGGGGGGGGGAGATGGTGCCCGGCGGGGGCGGGCGG
>NZ_JBSGYY010000040.1:0-89509 GCF_053610705.1 Streptomyces sp. NPDC054872
GTCCTGAAGCGCGTTCGCGGGGATGCTCAAGAGCCGCCGGCTCCGCCGTCGGCACCTCCGTCGTGAACGCCCGGCGTACCTGCCGCACCGCCGTCCGCGGGACCCTCGGCCCCACCGTCGGCACCTCCGTCGTGAACGCCCGGCGTACCTGCCGCACCGCCGTCCGCGGGACCCTCGGCCCCACCGTCGGCACCTCCGTCGTGAACACCGGGCGTACCCGCGGCGCCACCGTCCGCGGGACCCTCGGCCCCACCGTCAGCGCCACCGTCGTGGACACCCGGTGTGCCGGCCGCACCGCCGTCGGCGGGACCCTCGTTCTGGTTCGGATCCTGCTCGGGGTTGGTCATCGTTCCTCCTGAGAATCGAACGGCTGGGATCGGGCACACCCTCGGGAGCCCTCTCTGCTTTCACCAAGCAGAGCCCCCACTGCTTTCACCAAGCTCGCTCACGCAATTCCGGTCGGCAACCTGAAGGAATGACGGGACGGCCGGTTGGCGGGCCTGCCGCAGCCGACGATGTCCATTGCGCTGTCTCGCCGTATCAAACCTTCTTCACCGGCTCCGGGTAATGATTGCCATGTGGCGACGGACGAGAAGCAATACACCGAAGACGGCCATTTCATCGTCATCAAGGGACGACGCTGGCGGGCCACCGACCCCCATCTGCCCGACGACGTCGAAAAGCGCCTGACGCACCACCTCATGGCGGCCCGCAGGGCTGTCGCCGCCGCGGGCGACGACGAGGACGCACGTAAAGCGGCCCGAGCCCGCGTACAGCTCGCCAAGACAGGGCTGGGGGAACGCGGCACCGCCTGGTGGGAGCAGACCCCGGCCGAACGTCGCGAGCGCTGGGAGGACTGCCTGCGCCGGCTGGAGGCAGGCAGTCCTTCCTGACGCACGACCCACGACGCACGACCCCGCCCGACGACGCACGACCCCGCCCGATGACGAGACGTCACCGGCACCGGCGACGTCTCGTCGTCGGGCCCGCTCATCCGCGGGTCAGCGGCGGCTTTCCACCTTCCGGTCGCCGCGGATCAGAGTGCGGACCCGTTCGCCGGCGAGCATGTCGTGCGGGAAGCCGAGTGCGATCGCGCTGACCTCGTCGAGGCGGTCCAGTTGGGCGGCCGTGAAGTCGACTTCCAGGGCGCCCAGGTTGTCCTCCAGCTGCGCAGGGGTGCGGGCGCCGATGATCGGTGCTGTCACGGCCGGGTTCCGCAAGGTCCAGGCAAGGCTCACCTGGGCGGGTGTGCGGTCGAGGTCCGTGGCGATCTCCTTCACGACGTCCACGATGGCGTGGTTCCGTTCGGTGAGCGCGCCCCCCGCGAGGGTGAGGCTCTTGCGGGTGCCGTCGCCGGACGCGACGTCCGCCGCGGTCAGGTCGTCACGGCCGTACTTGCCGGTGAGCACCCCGCCGGCCAGCGGCGACCACGGGATCACCCCCAACCCCATCTCGCGTGCCATCGGGATCAGGTCGCGTTCCCCGGTGCGCTCGACCAGGTTGTACTCGATCTGCAACGCGACCAGCGGTGACCAGCCCCGCAGATCGGCGACCGCCTGCATGCGCGACACCTGCCAGGCCGGGGTGTTGGAGATGGCCACGTAGATGACCTTGCCCTGCCGGACCAGATCGTCCATGCCCCGCAGGACCTCCTCGACCGGCGTCGTGACATCCCACAGGTGCAGGTAGAGCACGTCGAGGTAATCGGTGTTCAGCTGTCGCAGACTGGATTCCACCGACGCCAACAGATTCTTGCGGTGACTTCCCCCGGAATTGGGGTCGCCGGGACGGCGCAGCGTCGAGTACTTCGTCGCCAGCACCAGGCTTTCGCGGTTGCCGCGGGTGAATTCACCCAGCAGGCGTTCGGAACTGCCGTTGGTGTAGGTATCGGCGGTGTCGATGAAGTTGCCGCCTCGCTCGACGTAGAGGTCGAACAGTTTGCGCGCCTCGGCCGGCTCGGCGCCCCAGCCCCACTCGGTACCGAAGGTCGCCGCGCCGAGTCCCAGCGGCGAGACCCGCAGCCCTGAGCGGCCAAGGAGCCGGTAGGTGTCGAGGGTGAGCGACATGGTGTCCTCCTGTGCTTGTGATCAGTTACGGAACACAAGCCTGTGACCGACGCGAGCCAGCGGTAAGGGACGAAGTTTCCTGGGAACAGCGGTCCTACCCTGGCTGTTGGATCGAGCATGACGACCCGCGACATGGACGCGACACAGGAGCTGGCCGCGTTCCTGCGGACGCGACGCGAACGCTTGAACCCTGACGACCTCGGCCTGCCCTCGCGTCGGCAGGCGCGACGGACGCCGGGACTGCGCCGCGAGGAGGTCGCCGAACTGGCCGGGGTGAGCGTCGACTACATCGTGCGGCTGGAGCAGGGACGCGGGCTGCGGCCCTCGGTGGACGTGGTGGAGGCGCTGTCGCGGGCGCTTCGTCTGGGCCCCGACGAGCGCGGCTACCTCTTCGATCTGGCCCGGCAGCGCCGCCGTGCCGCCGACAAGCCCGCCACCGCTGCCGCACCGCCGCTGACGCGGCTGGTCGCCGACCTGTCGCCGCTGCCCGCCATGGTGATGAACCAGCGCTACGACATCCTGGCCTGGAACGCCGAAATGGCCCGGCTGCTGCTTGATTTCGACACCTTGCCGCCGGCGCGGCGCAATGCGATGTGGCTGTGCCTGTTGCGTCCGGAGATGCGGGACTTCTACGTCGACCGCGAAAGCGTCGTACGGGAGGGGGTCGCCCACCTGCGCACGGCGTGGGCCGCACATCCTGAGGACCAGGTGTTGGCCGATCTCATCAGCGAGTGCATCGCTCGCGACGAGGAATTCGCGCGGCTGTGGGCCCAGCGGGACGTCAAGGTCAACGGCCGCGGACGCAAGGTGATGCGGCATCCCGTCGCCGGGGAGATCGCGGTGCACTTCGAGACGCTTCTGCCGCTCCAGGACCCGGACCAGCAGTTGGTGATCTACCGCGCCGCCGACGAGGAGAGCCGGTTGGCGCTGGGCCGGCTTGCCGACCGCGTGGGCACGGAGGGCTGAGGCCTGGGTCGAGACCAGGCTCAGCTCGCTCCCGCACAGCAGCCTCCCTCCCCTACGAGCAACCTCACGTCACCCGGTGGGCTCGTCGGGCACCGGCTCTTCCGCGTGGCTTTCCAGGGCCCGGGATTCACCGCGCCTGGCGGTGCCTCCCTCGTTCGTGTCGGGGACGTCGGCCGTCTTGTCGCCGTCGCCGCCTTCGGCCTCCTCGGCAGCCTTGCCCACGTCCAGGTCCCAGGCGTCCGGCTCGTCCGTCGCCTGCTGGTCGGGGGGATCCCGGGGTACGGGCGTACTGCCGTCCTCGCCGGGGGAAGCCGGAATCCGATCGCTCACTGTGTCTCCTCCTTGGCCCTTCGGGTCCTGGCCCGAGCAAGTACCCGCAGACCGCGCGACGACACAACTTCGATTGGAGCACGCGCGACCGGGTAACCGAGAGCCACTTGGACGCCTCCGCAGTGACACATGGTGGGAGAACCATGGGCGAGCGCACAGAGGGTCGGGCGACAACGCGAGTCAGGCCGGAGACGGGCCCATCCGCGCTGCACACTTCACGTACCGCACGCGCCCTGGCGCGCCATCGCAGCCGTGCCCTGCGGTGGCTGGTGTCCGGCGTCGTTGTGACCGCCGTGTGCGTTGTCGCGGCCTGGATGGGCGCGTCCCGAGGCATCGAGTGGATCGAAGGCGTGGGCAGTCGACTGGCCGCCGGCGGTGCCGTGTGCGTCGGGCTGGGGGCGAGCGGCCTGTACACCAACGCCCGGATGCGGCAGATCCTGAAGGCAGGCCCGTGGCTTTCCCGGCGTGCCCATCAGTTCCCGCCCCACCGTTGGAAGGGCGCCGGGATAGTCCTGCGTGACCCGTCCGGCGAGTTGTGTCCGCTGCTCGTCCTCGCGACCCGGCATCGGGCCGGCAACGCCGTCGGGGAGCAGGACGGCTCGGTGTGGTGGTGCCCGGGCCCCGGTGGGCGCGGCGTCCTCGTCCGTCCCGATGGGGACGAACTCCTGTACACCCGACCCCCATTCACCTCCTGGGGCCGCCGAACCCGTGTCGAGGACGCCAAGAAGGCCGGACTCGACGCGTAGCCTCCCCACGATCCGCCACGGGGCGGGCGTGGAGCGACAAGCATGGGACTTGCTGTCCGACTCCCCAACTCAACCTGCCTGAGGGCCACTTGACGGGGTACCGGAGAGTGCATGCAGCGAAATCTCTTCGATCCCGAGAATCTCATCCAACCCGCGTCGGCCCCCGGGCTCACGCAGGACAACGCCATGGCGGTGCGCTACGCCGTCAAGGGCGAGGCACGAGCTCGGCAGGGGACGATGGTCGCCTGGCGGGGCTCGCTGGAGTTCGAGCGGCAGGGCCAGGGAGTGGGCAACTTCCTCAAACGCGCGGTGACCGGTGAGGGCCTGGCCCTGATGACGGTCAGCGGTGAGGGCGAGGCGTGGTTCGCTTCCGACGCGGCGCACTGTTTCCTCGTCGACGTGGACGAGAACCGCGGCCTCACGGTCAACGGCAAGAACATCTTGTGCTTCGACGCCTCACTGAACTACGACATCACCACCGTCAAGGGCGCGGGAATGGCGGGCGGCGGCCTGTTCAACTGCACGTTCAGCGGCACCGGCCGACTGGCGTTGACCAGCGCGGGCATCCCGCTGGTCCTACCGGTCACCCCGGACGCGCCCGTCTACGTGGACACCGACGCCGTCGTGGCCTGGAGCCCCCCGCTGCGCGCGTCGCTGCACCGTTCCCAGAGCGTCGGCTCGATGGTGAAGGGAGGCTCGGGCGAGGCCGTGCAGTTGAAGCTGGAGGGGGAAGGCATCGCTGTGGTCAATCCGGGCGAACCCAAGCCGACCCCGGCGTCCTCCTGAGGTTGAGAGCGTGTCTGCCGTACGCCGCCTCCACCGGCCGGCGAGCCAGGACACAGGGGCCGAGGACGCAGGAGCCGAGGACGCAGGCCGAGCAGCCAGATTCGAGCAGGCAGATTCGAACGAGCCGAGGGGGCCGTCTCTCAAGGGCGGCCCCCTCGTCACGCCGTCAGGCGACCCGCCGTGCCAGCACCTGCCCCGGCCAGGATCCGGACAGGAAGCGCTCCGTGGAAGTAAAGCCATTGCGTTCATAGAAGGCGACCAACGCGCCACCACCGCCCGCCCAGCAGTCGACCCGCAGCAACTCCACTCCCGCCCGTCGGGTCACCTCCGCGGCATGGGCCAACAGCACCCGCCCGATGCCCAGACCGGCATGCCGCCGGTCGGAGACCAGCAGGCGGACGTACCGCTCCGGTTCCGCGGCCGGCGCGATCGACATCTGAGCGCTCGGCCCGGAGTCCAGCACCATGGCGCCGACAGGCGTGCCGTCCAGCTCCGCGACGTACGGGGCGTTCTCGGTCATGTACTTCTCGACCCGCGCCACCCCACCAGGCTTCTGCGAGTACGGTGTCGTGCCCCACTGCTCGGTGTTGCCGCGACCGTTCATCCAGCTCACCGCCGAGTCGAGCATGCGCAGTACCGCCGAAGAGTCGCTCAGGTCGCCCGGTCTGATCCTTAGGCCATGCGTGGTGTCGTTCACGCCGGAAGCCTAGACAGCCGCTCTCTTGTGCCCGGAGCCGGGACGATGCCCGGATCTTCGTGGCTTCTGCCAGTACGGAGGTGCGCGGGGACCCGTAGAGACTGCCGGACAAGAGCCGCGGCTTGCCCCGGCGACGGGGGTCCGCGTCCACGGGCATATCCAGGGAGGACGGCACATGAGCGCACAGCAGCAGTACGACGAGATCGGTGAGGCGTACGAGGGGTTCAAGGCCCTGCCGCTCGAGCAGTACGCCGTAGTGCCCAGCTTCCTGGCGATGGTCGGCGAAGTGCGGGGCAGGGCCGTCCTCGACCTGGCCTCCGGCACCGGCTTCTACAGCAGGGAATGCAAGCGGCGTGGCGCCACCGACGTCCTAGGCATCGACATCTCCGGTGAAATGGTCTCCGTGGCACAGCAGTTGGAGGAACGTGATCCGCTGGGGGTGCGCTACGAGGTCGGCGACGTGGCCGAACTGCGGCCGGCCGGCCGCCGCTTCGACGTAGCGCTGGCCGTCCAATTGCTCAACTACGCCTCGGACATCGCCACGACGGAACGCATGTGCCGCAACATCCACCGGAGCATGAAGCCGGGCGGGGAGCTGTTCTTGCTCAACCAGTCGCCCGACTTCCGCTTCGACGGGCCCGGCCCCGACAAGTACGGCTTCCGCACCGAACTCACCGGCGAGGAGGTGGAGACGGGACGGCAGGTGCGGACCACGGCGCTCCTCGACCCGGAACCGGTCTCGTTCGTCGCCAACTTGCCGCGCCGTGAGGTCTACGAGAAGTGTCTTCAGGCGGCCGGCTTCAGTGAGTTGGCCTGGGTGTCGCTGACAGTCACGGAAGCCGGCGTGCGTGAGTTCGGCGCGGACTACTGGGCGGACTTCCACGCCAACCCGCCGCTGGAGATGCTGCGCTGCCGCGCCTGACGACCGGACGACCGGACGACGGTTCAGGCCACGAGCAGGCGAGGCGCAGGCCGGTGCCGGCCCCGACGCAAAAGAGGGTGGGCCCGACCGTCCCAGGTCGGGCCCACCCTCAGGCACGTACGCCACCGCCCGTGGCGTCGCGCCGCTCAATGAGGCAATCAGGTCTGTGCCGCAATCAGGCTCGCGTCACCATCGGTACCAACGGCCCCTGCGGCCACCGCGTGCGGCGGGCTTGAGCACGAAGCCGAGCAGCCAGACCACCAGCACGATGACCGCGATCCACCACAGCGCCTTCAGCGCGAAACCCGCACCGAAAAGAAGCAGAGCCAGAAGAAGCACCAGAATCAGGGGAACCATTGTTATCAACCTCCAGCCCCTCTGGTGCTCCCAGATCTTCTCCACAAACACATAAAAGTCGCGTTTTCAACACAAAATGAAGGGCACGCGCCCGCAGTGCGGAGTACCCCCTTCCACCCCGTTCATGCGCGCGGCCGCGACGCCGGACGACCGCGTGATCCGATCGCGGTGATGATGTTTACCGGGCGGCTGAGCGGCCAGGCGAACTGACAGCACATGATGTCGATGCCAAGGAGCGTGAGCGGAGCATGGCCACCAACGAGAAGGCCAAGGCAAAGTTCGAACAGGCAACCGGTGCCGCCGCGGCAGCCGCCGGACGCGCCACGGGCAACGAGAGCCTTGCCGCCAAGGGCCGCGCCCAGCAGATGAAGGGCGACGCGCGCCAGGCCAAGGAGAAGACCAAGGACATGGGCAAGCACTGACGCGTCCGCACCAGAAATCGCCGTTGGGGCGGCTCCACTCTTGTGGGGCCGCCCCAACGGCGTGCGGTCCCGGGCCAGCCACGGCTCCAGTTGTTCCGATGAGCCCCCCGCTCCCCCGCTCACCAGTCGTGCACGGTTCCGTCCCGCAGGCGGTTGACCGGCAGATAGGCCGCTTCGTAGGGATGCGCGGCCGCCAGCTCCTCGTCCAGCTCCACACCGATGCCGGGGGCCTCCCCCGGGTGCAGATGGCCGTCCGTGAACGTGTAGGCGTGCCGGAAGACCTCATCGGTGAGGCGGGTGTGGCCGGAGTACTCCTGGATGCCGAAGTTGTGCACGGCGAGGTCCAGGTGCAGGGCTGCCGCCATCCCCACCGGGGAGATGTCCTCGGGGCCGTGCACCGCGGTCTTGATCTGGTACTGCGCGGCGAAGTCGAAGAGTTTGCGCAGGGGCGTGACACCTCCGAAGTGGGTGACCGCGGAACGCACGTAGTCGATCAACTGCTCGGTGATCAGGGTCTGGTAGTCGTAGACGGTGTTGAACACCTCGCCGATGGCCAGCGGTGTCGAGGTGCGCCGCCGCACAAGACGCAGCGCCTCCTGGTTCTCGGCCGGGGTGCAGTCCTCCAGCCAGAACGGCCGATACGGCTCCAGGTCCTTGCCGAGGCGGGCCGCCTGAACGGGGGTGAGCCGGTGGTGCGCGTCGTGCAGCAGCGGGAGTTCGGCGCCGAACTCCGTCCGGACCGCCTCGAAGACGGTGGGCGTGTGGCGCAGGTAGGCGTCGGTGTCCCAGTCCTCCACGAGGGGGCGGGCCTGCTGGTGCAGGACGGGTTCGCCGCCGTCGCCGGTGCTGTGCACGCCGTACACGGCCTTCAGGCCGGGGATGCCCGACTGGATGCGCACGGCCGGGTAGCCCTCGGCGAGCCTGGCCCTTGCGGAGTCCAGGAGTTCGGGTATGTCGCGGCCGTTCGCGTGCCCGTAGGTACGGATGCGTTCGCGGCTGGCGCCGCCCAGCAGCTGGTAGAGCGGCAGGCCCGCGGCCTTGGCCTTGATGTCCCACAGGGCGACGTCGACGGCGGCGATCGCGGCCATGGTGACGGGCCCGCGCCGCCAGTAGGCCCCGCGGTACAGGTACTGCCAGGTGTCCTCGATCCGGTGCGCGTCGCGTCCGGTCAGCAGGGGCAGAACGTGGTCGGCGAGGTAGCTGACGACGGCGAGTTCACGGCCGTTGAGGGTGGCGTCGCCGAGTCCGGTGATGCCCTCGTCGGTGGTCAGCTTCAGCGTGACGAAGTTGCGGTCCGGGCTGGTGACGATGACTTTCGCGTCAACGATCTTCATGTGCGGGCTCTTTCCGGCGGGGTGGGAGTGGCTCGTTCGTCCCTCTGCGACCTTTCGTCCCTCTGCGACCTGACGAGGTGGACAGCATCGCTCCTTGAGGTGCGCAAGGTCGATCGAACCGATAATTGAGCCACTCACGCACGAAAAGGCGTCGGACTGGCACCGCAGGTCGGCGGCCATCTACCCCTGGTCGGACGCGAACCACTCCGGCCGTACGACCACGACGGTCGCTCTCAGGTCCGAGGCGCGTCCCGCTGCCACGACTCCGGCTGCCAGAGCCCCGCGCGCCGCAGCGACTGTGAGCAGTGCAGGTATATCTCGTCTATGTCGACGACTATCGCCAGTCGGGGCCGCTGGCCCTTGACGGTCATGGAGTCGAAGAACGGGGCGTCCGTCAGGATCCGGGCACGGCCGTTGACGCGCAGGATGTCGCCGCTGCCCGGAACCAGGTGCAGCAGTCCCACATGCGGGTTCCGCAGGATGTTGCGGAAGCTGTCGCCGCGACGGTTGCCGGGCCGGTCGGGGAGGACGATGGTGCGCGCGTCGAGCGCCTGCACAAAACCCGGTGCGTCGCCGCGCGGGGACGTGTCGCAGTTGCCTTCCGCGTCCGACGTGGAGACGAGGCAGAACGGGGAGCGGGCCAGTATCCCCAGGTCACCCTCGGTCAGTGTGTCGTGGACCTTGTCGATGACGATCGGGTGCGGTTCGCCGAGCAACTCGGTGAGCTCGTCTTCCGAACGGAGTTCTTGCCAGGTGTACGGCGCCGTGGCGCTACCGCTCAGGGGCGGAACGGTTGCGGGTGTCGCGGCGTCGGGCACGGGGTTCCTCAAAGGTCGACGGGCAGGCGGACGGACCGATGATCCAGCCAGTAAGGCGCACCTTACTGGAATGCGAATCCGCAGCCCTGAGCGGGCCGGTGCACACCCCACGGAGGCATGAATCCGCTCGGCCCTGCCTACTTTGTACGTATGGAGAATGTGTCGCGTGAACCCGTCGCGCCGGACGGCGCGAATCCACTGCGCCGACTCTCGCTGGAGCAGCTGCGGCGGCGTACGAGCATGAAGTGGCGGACCTATCCGGACGACGTACTGCCGCTGTGGGTCGCCGAGATGGACGTCCCGCTGGCGGAGCCGATCGCCGCGGCGCTCACCGAAGCCGTACGGCTGGGTGACACCGGCTATCCGGCCGGGACGGCCTACGCCGAGGCGCTGGCCGAGTTCGCCCTCAAGCGCTGGGGCTGGGACGGGCCTGCGGTCGAGCGTACGGCGATCGTGCCCGACGTGATGCTCGGTGTCGTCGAGATGCTCAAGCTGGTCTCCTCGCCCGGCGACCCCGTCATCGTCAACTCCCCCGTCTATCCGCCCTTCTACCAGTTCGTCGGCAATCTCGACCGGCCCGTCGTCGAGGCGCCGCTCGGCCCGGACCTGCGGGTCGACTTCGCCGTGCTGGAGGACGCCTTCCGGCGTGCGGTACGACGTTCCGCGCGGCCGGTGTATCTGCTGTGCAGCCCGCACAACCCGACCGGGACCGTGCACACCGCCGCCGAGTTGGTGCGGATCGCACACCTGGCGCGGGAGCACGGCGTACGCGTCGTGGTGGACGAGATCCATGCTCCGGTCGTGGCGGCCGGGGTGTCGTTCGTGCCCTTCCTGAGCGTGCCCGGAGCGGAGAACGGGCTGTCGTTGATGTCGGCGTCGAAGGCCTGGAACCTGGCCGGAATCAAGGCCGCTCTCGCCATCGCGGGACCCGAGGCCGCCGACGACCTCGGGCGCATCCCCGAAGAGGTCAGCCACGGACCCAGCCATCTGGGCATCATCGCCCACACGGCAGCCCTGCGTGATGGAGGTGACTGGCTCGACGCCCTGCTCGCGGGCCTCGACGAGAACCGCCGTCTGCTGGCCGCTCTGCTGGCGCAGCATCTGCCCTCCGTTGGTTACACACCCGCGCAAGGCACCTTCTTGGCCTGGCTCGACTGCCGGGAGTTGGGCCTGGGCGATGACCCCGCCGAGGTTTTCCTGCGGCGCGGCCGCGTAGCCCTGAATTCCGGCAGCACCTTCGGGACCGGCGGTCAGGGTTTCGTCCGTCTCAACCTGGCCGCCTCACCGGAGGTGCTCACCGAAGCCGTCCGGCGGATGGGCTCGGCGGTCATCTGAGGACAAGCGTCTAAGGTGGTGGAATTGCCAACTCCCGCACGACACATAGGTGCGTACCTTTGGGCTCACCACCCTCAATAATTTCGAACGCGGTATCGACTTGATGTGTGGGTGAGGGGCAGTTTTTCCTTTCAGGTGTTCCTCGGCGGACTCCAGAACGTAGCCTTCATGGCCCAACACATGAGTTACTGCAGTTGCAAGTTGGGCAGCCAACATTCAGGGGTGCATCACATGCGCCCCCCATCAGGAGTGCTCAGTCGTGAGCACGATCCGCCATCCGCACGACCGCGTGCGCTCACGAAGAGGTCACTGTCATGTCAGACGTTCAGCCGGAAACCGCCGGAGTACAGGCCCAATACGCCACGCGTGTGGCCGAGGATCTGGAGAGCAACCGCAAGGAACAAGAGCGCGTCGGGGCTGAGCTGGCGGCACTGCAGCAGCAGTTGCAGACGCTGGAGGACGACCACGCCGTATTGCTGAGCATGCAGCAGGCGCTCGGCTCCTCCGCGGCGCCGACGACCACCGCCAAGGCGACGGCGAGCCGTGCGTCAACCGGCAAGAAGGCTGTTCCCGCCCCACGGGCAAGTGCGAATTCCGGTGCGGCCCGAACGAAGAAGCCGACCTCCGCCAAGGCCAAGAACACCGAGAAGACCAAGGACAAGGCAGCCAAGAGCGCGCCCAAGGCCACCGCGAAGAAGTCTGCCGAAACGACGGCGGGGCCGACGTTGGTCGAACTGATCGGCAACCACCTCAGCCGGCAGAAGGAGCCGCGCTCCGCCGCCGAAATCACCGGCGCGCTTTCCCAGGAACTCCCGGACCGCACCATCAAGACCACCGTGGTGCGCACCACGGTGGAGGGTCTGGTCGCCAAGGGCCGGGCTCAGCGCACCAAGCAGGGTTCCTCCGTGTTCTACACCGCGGTCGCCCCGACGGACGCGGCAACCGCACCGCAGCCGGAGGGCGACGCCGGCTGAGTCAGCCCTCGGCATGGACACGCACACGGCGCCGTCCGTAGGCAATTGCTCATAGCGGCGTCCGTGCTCATGGCCGCGTGCGCGGTCGCGCCCGGTCCCTGGACGCGTCGGCTCGCCGCAGCGAGTCACCGGGCCGTTCAACGACGGTCCCGTGCGCGCCGCACGAGATCGGTCGCCGCGTCCGGCCAAGCGGCGTGCTCGAAGACGAAGCCCTCTTCGAGCAGCCGGCCCGGGATCACTCGGCGGCTCTTGAGGAGCAGTTCCGTGTCCGTGCGCATCGCGAAGGCGCCGATCTCCGCCATCCACTTGGTGGCGGGAAGTCCCACCCGGACGCCTGCCGCGGCCCGTAGCGCGCGCATGAACGCGCGGTGCGGGAGAGGGCCGGGCGCGGCCAGGTTGACCGGGCCCGTGATGTCGTCGCGGGCGATCAGGAACTCCACCGCGCGCACGAAGTCCTGGTCGTGGATCCAGGAAAGGTACTGGGCTCCGCCCGCGACCGGCCCGCCGAGACCCAGCCTCGCCATCCGCAGCAGGACGTCGAAAACACCACCCCGGTCGGGGCTCATCACCATGGCCGCGCGCAGAGCGACCTTGCGGGTGTGCGGGGTGTCGGCGTCCTGCTGGGCGCGCTCCCAGTTCCTGGCGATCCGGACGCTGTACTCCCAGTAGTCCGGAACCCCGGTCTCCGTACCGCCGATGACACCGGTCGCCTCGTCGTGCGGTGCGTCGTAGCGGTGCGCGTAGATGGTGGCCGTACTCATCTGCAGCCAGAGCGCAGGCGGCTTGGCGGCTGCCGCGATGGCCTCGCCGACGACTTCGGCGGACCGCACCCGCGAGTCCATCATGTCGCGCAGGTTGGCCTCGGTGTAGCGACAGCTCACGCTGCGCCCCGCCAGGTTGACGACGACATCACTGCCGTCGATCTCCCCGGTCCAGGACCCCAGTGTGCGCCCGTCCCAGCCCACGTGACGCTCACGCCCGGGATTCCGGGTCAGTACGACGACGTCGTGCCCCGCGCCGGTCATCGCCCGCTCAAGGACAGCGCCGACCTGCCCGGTCCCTCCGGCCAGCACAACCTTCATCAGGCTTCCCCCCGTCGCTCGGTGAGCACTCGCCGGCTCGGTGAGCACTCCGCGAGCCTGAGCCTAGACCTGGCCCTCGGGCGCGGATGAGCGGGCTGTGTCGGAACTCGGGGCAGCCGCCCGGCAACGGTGCCTCAGTGCTGGATCAGGCCGCCGACCCTGACAGGAGCGACGTGACCGGTCGCGGGGCGGGTCAGTGCCAGGGCGAGGCCGATGTCGACCAGCGATGACCGGCGCAGGCCTGCGACATCGGGAATCGGGGTCCAGACGGACTCGGCGATCGCGCCGTTCGGCTCGGGCCGGAGTTGGCCGCCGGTGATGCGCGCCTCGTAGAAGATGCCCAGGTTCTGGTGGTCCGCCCCTCCGGGGACAGTGCGCTCGGCTGCGGGGATGACTCTTGAGTCCACGCCCAGCAAGCTCTCCACCACCGCCTGACAGCCGGTCTCCTCGGCTATCTCCCGGATGACCGCGTCGAGCGGGTCCTCGCCGTGCTCGACCCGGCCGCCCGGAAGGGTCCAAGTGGACTCACCGCGGGAAGACACGTGACGCGCGACCAACACCCGTCCGTCCTCGGACACACTGCGTACGCCGCCAGTCTGAAACTCATCTCTGCCGCCCTCGAGAAGCTACGCATCGCCATGGCCTGCTTGCCTGGCGATGAGTTCCTGTCGCGCCATGGGTCTTCCCTTGACAGACACTGGGATCGAGCAAAGGAACAGCCGTGAACGATGATGTCTGGTCGATGGTCCACGCGGAGCGTGCGGCGCTGATCGAGGATCTCACGCACCTCGACGACAAGCAGTGGGACCACGCCTCTCTGTGCGAGGGGTGGACCGTGCACGACGTGGTCGCCCACCTGGTCGACACGGCTCGCACCACGCGCCTGGGTTTCGTGGGCGCCATGGTCCGTGCGCGTTTCGACTTCGACCGTCAGAACACACGCGGGGTGCGGCGCGAGCGCGGCGCCTCACCGCAGGACACCTTGGAGCGCCTGCGGCAGGTGGCCACGCGGACATCGGCACCTCCGGCGCCCCTCGACACCCGGCTCGTCGAGGAGGTCGTACACGGCGAGGACATTCGTCGCCCCTTGGGGCTCACCCACACCTACCTGCCGGAGGCTGTCATCAGATCACTCCGACTTCAGGCCCGCACGTCGGCGTCCTTCGGCGGAGCCAAGGAGAAGGTGACCGGGCTGCAACTGGCGCCTACTGACGCCGACTTGACGATCGGAGAGGGCCCGCAGGTGCGCGGAACCGCCCTCTCCCTGCTGCTGGCCGTCTCCGGGCGTACGGGAGCGCTGGACGAACTGGACGGGCCGGGCGCCGCCACGTTGAGGGCAGCCGCCTGACGCCCTGCCGGTCGGCGGGACACACCCGGCGGGCGGGCTCCCTCTAGAGCACCGGCGGGCCCTGCTCGACCCGGCGCAGCACGGGCTCGAACCGGTCGAGTCCGTCGCTGGTCTGGAGCTGGCGTTCGTCCCACCAGGTGACTCCCGCGTCGGCCAACGGGCCGATCAGGTCACGGGCCTTGGCCGCGTCCCCGCCCGGCGACGCACCGCCGAGGACGATGTCGAAGGGCGTGCCGGACCGGTCCTCGCGTTGCTGCTTCAGATAGGCCACCAGGTCGTGGACCTGGCTGATCGGCGGCACGTGCCCGTGTTTGGCGTCCGTGAACAGCGGGACCGCGCCGTCCCAGCGGGCGGCCCTGCGCATGGGCGGGCGGTTGGGCCAGAAACCGGCGACCCAGATCGGCGGCCGCGGGCGTTGCGCTGTGGCCGGCAGGAGCGTCACGTCACGCGCCTGGTAGTGGCGTCCGTCGTGGTTCACCGGCTCGCCCGACCAGTACTGCCGCAACAGGTCAAGGCCCTCGTCGAGGCGCTCGGCCAGCACCTTCGGGTCGGTGGTGTCGCCGAAGCTCGCGTACTCGTCCTCGATGGGGCCGCCGAGGCCCGCGCCGAAGGTGACCCGGCCGCCGCTCAGGACGTCGAGGGTCGCCACCTGGCGGGCGAGCTGCTGCGGGCGCCGCCGCGCGACCGGCGTGACCAGTGTGCCCAGCCTGATGCGGGAGGTCGCGAGCGCGGCGGCGGTCAGGAGCATCCAGGGGTCTCCGAAGGGCCTCCCCGCGTGCTTGCGATGCAGCACGTGATCCCAGACGAACAGCCCGTCCCACCCCGCTTGTTCCGCCGCCACGGCCAACTTCGCCACGGTCCTGGGATCTGCGAAGTCACCGAAGTTCGGGATGTTCACCGAGAATCGCATGACCGCATCCTGCTTCACGACACCACGAGCGGCAACCGCGCCTTGCCCGTCGCCCCCTTCGTGTCCTTCCCGCGGTTGGCCGTTGACCCCTCACACGAGCTCGGCGAGCCGGTCCACCTGGTCGGGGTCGAGGCCGTAGCAGTAGAGCATGACCTCGTCGGCGCCCAGGTCGGCGAAGCGGGTGATGGCTTCGCGGATCTCGGGCGGGGTGCTGCACAGGCCGGCGACCATGCGGTCGGGCATGCCGGTGAAGGCGTAGTACGCGTGCATGTTGGTCCGGGCGTCCTCGATCACCTCGTCCGGGCCGAGCGCGACGTTGATCTGGGCGACGATGCGCGGTTCGCCTTCACGGTCGTACTGCTTCCAGAACGTGCGGGCGGTGTCGAACAGGCCGCCTGCCCAAGAGGGCGGCGCGGCGGCGAGGAAGCCGTCGCCCCAGCGTGCGACGCGTTCGATCGCGGCGGGCTTGAAGCCGCCGAAGAGCACCTCGGGGCCACCCGGCCTGGCGGGCGCGGGACCGATCGGGCCGATGTCGTCGCCGTACGGTTCGCCGGACCACAGGCGGCGCATGACCGCCATCTGCTCGTCGAGGCGTCGGCCTCGTGTGTGGATGTCGATGCCGGTGACCTGATGGTCGTCGTCGCGGCCACCGACACCGAGGCCGAGGACCAGCCGTCCGCCGGACATCTGGTCCAGGGTCGCGGCCTGCTTGGCGAGGAGGGCGGTGTCGCGCAGCGGGGCGAGCAGGACCTCGGTCTGGACGCGGATGCGCGAGGTGGCGCCGGCCAGGAGAGCGAGGGCGACCAGGGGCTCGGGGTTGTCGTAGACGAGCCGGTCGAGCAGGCCGAGGGTGCTGAACGGGCCCGCGTCGGCGCGCTGCGCCCAGGTGAGCAAGGTGGCGGGGTCGCCGATGGGCAGACCGATACCGACGTTCATGAAGGAAGCCTCCGGAGGAAGGGTCGACAAAGAAACTGCCGCCTCCCCTGCACCTCAGCGAGGTGGGACGCTCCCGCTCTGCGGCGTGCTTCCGGGGAACGTCTCGTCGAAGTGACCTCACTCTAAGGTCCGGTGGTGCGGTGGGCCAAGCGGATTACGGATTACGGAGAGCTGTTCCGGGCTCTCCATAATCCGCTTCCGGCCCCCGTTGATCCGCTTCAGGCGCCCGTTGCGATCAGGGCTCAGCGGTGGATGTCCGCGCCGGGGCCGAGCGGCAGTCCGAGGCCGTAGAAGAGGCCGAGGACCGCGAGCCAGGCGATCAGGAACGGAACCACGAACACCGAGAGCCTCGACAGGACCGTGCCGAGCTGAGCCCCGGGTTCGTAGCGGCGCAGGATGGTCAGCATCAGGAAGACGTACGGATTGAGCGGCGTGATCATCTGGGTCGCGGAGTCACCGATCCTGAACGCCGCCTGGGTGACGGCGGGTTCCATGCCGATGAGCATGAACGCGGGGACGAAGACCGGCGCGACCAGGGACCACAGAGCCGAGCCCGAGGTGACGAACAGGTTCAGGACGCAGACCAGGAGGACGAACAGGACCAGGCCCGTGAAGCCGGTCAGCCCCGCGGACTCCAGGAGGTTGGCGCCGTTGACCGCGAGCAGGGTTCCGACGTTGGACCAGTCGAAGACGCCGATGACCTGGGATATCACCAGGATCAGCACGATGTAGCCGGACATTCCGGTGATCGACTCGGCCATCATGCGGGGCGCGTCGTCGGCGCGCTTGAGTGTGCCGACCGTACGGCCGTAGACGATGCCTGCCAGGACGAACGCGACGAACAGCAGCGGCACGATGCCGTCGAGGACCGGCGAGGGGACCAGCGCCCCGCCCTCGCCGCGCAGCGGGGAACCCGGCAGCAGCCAGCAGGTGACCACGACGGCCGCGTACAGCAGGACGGAGAGGCCCGAGCGCAGCAGTCCCTGACGCTGCCGGGCGGTGACGGTGACCGTGACGGCGGGGTGGGCGGCGGCCGCCTCCCCGCTCCCCTCGGCCCCCGGCCCTGCTCCGGTCTCCGTATCCGCTTCGGTGCCCGTCGCCGTATCGGCGTCCGGGTCCGGCTGCGGCAGCCGGGGTTCCAGGACGCGGGCGATCAGGAAGCCGCCGATCAGGGCGAGGATGCAGCTGGCCGCGGCGGTATAGAAGTAGTTGATGAGGATGTGCGTGGGGGCACTCTCGCCGCCCGGCACGACCGCGGCGGCCTGCTGCGTGATGCCGGTGTAGAGCGCGTCGAGCGCGCCGATGGAGAAGCCCGCCGCATAGCCCGCGCAGACGCAGGCGAAGCCGCCGATGAGGCCCGCGATCGGGTTGCGGCCCGCGTTCTTGAAGGCGAGTGCGGCGAGCGGCGGGATGACCAGGATCGCGACGTCGCTCATCAGGTGCGCCTGGCAGGACACGAAGGCCACCAGGTAGGGCAGCAGCCGCCTGGGGGCTCGTGCGATGGAGGCGCGTACGGCTGTCTCCAGGAGGCCCGTCTTCTCGGCCACACCGACCGCGGCCATCATCAGCAGGACGGTGCCGAGCGAGGGGAAGCCGGTGAAGTTGGGGATGAAGTTCTCCAGCAGCCAGCGCACTCCCTCGCCGCTGAACAGGCCCTTGACCGCGAGAGTCTTGTCCTCGCCGGGCACCGTGACGGTGGTGTCGGCGGCGGCGAGGACCGTCGAGACCGTGCCGATGATCAGGAACAGGCCGAGGAAGAGCAGCACCGGGTGCGGCAGCTTGTTGCCCGCGCGCTCGATGCCGTTCAGGACCTTGTCGAGTACGGAATGCTGCGGCGGTCCGCCCGCCGGGGTCTTCGTGGGGGTGGCCGAGGTGCTCATCCGGCGGCTCCTTGTGATGGCGCGCCGTCGGCTGCGGGCACGGTAGGCGCCAGGCCGAGCGTGTCCTTGCGTACGGCGCCGCGCTGGGCGACGAGCACGATGTTCGCCGGGTCCGCGAGCACCGAGATGTCCGCGAGTGGATCGCCTTCGCACATCACCAGGTCTCCGTGTTTGCCCGGTTCGAGGCTGCCGATCTCGGCGGAGAGGCCGAGGAGTTCGGCGGCGCTGCGGGTACCCGCCTCGATGGCCCGTTCCGGGGTCATGCCCAGGGACACGAGATGGGAGAGCTCACGCAGGTTGCGGCCGTGCGGCACCATGGCGGCGTCCGTGCCCATCGCGATGCGTACGCCGTCGGCGATGGCCGCCGCGATGTTCTCCCGGGTGATGCCGGACCAGCGGACCTTCTTCTCGTAGTGGAAGGGTTGCATGGTCGAACGGTCGATGCCGTCGAACACCGTCGACAGGGTAGGCACCACGAACGTGCCGTTCTCACCCGCCAGTTCGCGTGCCTGGGCGGTGAGGCCGTAGCCGTGCTCGACGCTGCTCACCCCGCCGCGGATCGCGTTCAGGATGCCCGCGGTGCCCTGGGCGTGGGCCGCCACGGGACGGCCGCCGTGCCGGGCCACCTCGTCGACGACCGTGCGGATCTCCTCGACGGTCAGGCCTTCGTCGTCGGGCTGGTCGTAGGGGCTGCTCATGCCGCCCGTCGCGCAGACCTTGATCACGTCGGCGCCGGAGCGGAGCAGACGGCGCACCGCGACCCGTACCTCGTCCGGGGTGTCGGCGATCTCGCCCACCCCGGCGCTGGGGTCGAAGCCGCACTCCGAGCGGAAGTCCGCGTGGCCGCCGGTGTGGCTGAGGATGCGGACCGCCGTGTGCAGCCGGGGTCCCGGGGTCAGGCCCGCGGCCACCGCGTCCCGGTAGCCGGCCGGCAGGCCGCCGAGGTCGCGGGCGGTGGTGATGCCCGCCTCCAGGGTGACGCGCAGCCGCTCGGCGGTGCGGAAGGTCTCCAGGGTCTGGTCGCTCTCGTGACGGCGGACCATCTGCCGGGGCGATTCGATGGCGAGGTGGACATGGGTGTCGATGAAGCCCGGCAGGACCGTGCGTCCCGCCGCGTCCACGGTGCGGGCCCGGGCGGGCGCCTTCGGTGCGGTGGCGGCAGGGCCGGCGTGGACGATCGTGCCGTCCTCGTCGATGTCGATGACGGCGTCCGTGACGGGCGCCGCGCCGGTGCCGTCCACGAGGCGGGCTCGGATGATGCGCAAGGAGGAGAACTGTGCGTGGCTCATGGCCGACGATCCTCGGTATCAGGGATCACGACTATGTAAAATCGCCGGAATCTTTCACGACGATGCCTTCTACGCAGGATTCGGCACACCTCATGGATACGCGGGACACACGGGATACGCGGGATACGCAGCGCACGCACCCCCTGGACGAACTGGACCTGGCCATCGTGCACGGTCTGCAGATCCAGCCCCGGGTGCCCTGGGTGCGGCTGGGCGAGGTCCTGGAGGTCGACGCGGTGACCGTCGCCCGCCGCTGGGAGCGCATGGTGCGCGCGGGCGTGGCCTGGGTCGACGGCTATCTGTCACCCGGCCACGACGAGGGCGTCTACGCCCAGATCGAGATCGACATGGACGGGCGCCTGAGCGAGGACGCCATCGGCCGACTCGCCCGCGACCCGCAGGTGCTCAGCCTCAAGCAGACGTCGGGCGGGCGTGATCTGCTCGCGATCGTGGGAGCCGCCGACCTCGACGGTCTCGCCCGGCTCACCGGCGACCGGGTGTCGCAACTGCCCGGCGTGCGCGCCGTACGCAGCCACGTCATCACCGCGGCCCCCTTCGAAGGAGCCTCCTGGCGGCTGCGCAGCCTGACCCGCCTGCAGCGCGGCGCCCTGACCGTGGACCGACCGGCGATGCCCGACGAACCTCTGCGGCCCCTGGACCGCCAGATCGCTTTGGCTCTCGGCATCGACGGCCGGATGCCCCTGACGGAACTGGCCGAGGCCGTGGGCGCCTCCGCCGCCACCGTCCGCCGCCGGCTCGGCGTCCTGATCGGTACGGGACGGCTCTCGCTGCGCTGCGCGCTGGCCAGACCGCTGACCGGTTTCCCGGTCTCGGTCGTCTACTTCGGGTCGGTGCCCGCCCAGCATCTCGACGAGACGGTGAGCGCGCTGCGCACCCTGCCCGGCCTGCGCATGTGCAGCATCACCGCGGGCGCGCACAACCTGGTGCTCGACATCTGGCTGCCGACCCTGTCCGAGGTCCACACCACCGAGGCCCTGCTCAACAGCCGCCTGGCACACCTGGATCTGCGCATCACGGAACGCGCCGTGGTACTGCGCACGATCAAGCACGTGGGGCGGATCCTTGACCGCAGAGGGCACAGTGTGGGATCGGCGCCGCTCAACTACTGGGACGCGGAGGAGTGTTCGCCCGCACCGCGCCGGTACCGGGCGTAGCGTTCGTACGCCTCACGAGCGTCGGGGACGAACGCCTCGTGGTGCACCAGGTCAGCCAGTTCGCGCTCCGTCATCCAGGCGTGCCAAGCGACCTCCGAGAGGTCAGGTCGCACCGGTCCCCTCACCACGACCTCGTGCAGGCCGAGCCAGTACGGGCTGATCACCCCTGCGCAGCGGAACTTGAGCACGAACCGCGGCTGTTCCCGCACGCCGAGCTCTTCCGCGAGTTCCCGCGCGGCCGCCTCTTCGTAGGACTCACCCACTTCCGCGGCCCCGCCCATCATCCAGTTGAACTGCCCCGGGAAGCGCGACATGTCCTCGGGGCGGCGGTGCACGAAGATTCGTCCCGTCGTGTCACGGCACACGATGGTCGCCACCCGGTGCAGCCACTTGCGCCGTATCGCCTCGGCCCTGTCCACGACGGCCAGCACTTCATCCTGCTCGTCGACGCGTTCCACCAACTCGGTCATGGTCCACACGATCGCACGGCGAACAGCCGGACGAGCGGGCGGAATGCCTCGGGGACGGGCGGTGGCTCGCTCACCACGCGTCGATGACCGGCACGCCGGGATCGTACTGCTGCCAGGCCTCGTTGAGGCGGGTCAGCCGGACCGCGCCGGCGATGCCGTGCAGAGACGCGACCTTGCCGTCGCTGACTTCGCACGCGACGGCGCCCACGACCCGCCCCTCGATCACCGCCACGACGGTCGGACAGCCGTTGACCAGCGCGACGTGCAACGCGGGGGAACCGCCTGCCAGCCGCCGTTTCGCGGGCGTGGGCTTGAAGCCCGCGCTCACGTAGGAGGCGACACGCTCGCGCGTCTTGTACCGCAGCAACCGCCTGGCCAGTCCGGCGCCGTCCGAGACGGCGGTCACGTCGGCGGTGAGCATCTCCACCAGCCGTTCGGTACGCCCCGATGCCGCGGCGACAAGGAACTCCTCGACGATCCGGCGCGCGGACGTGGCATCCACCTCGTCGCTGTGGCGGCGCTCGGCGGTGACCCGGCGCCGGGCCCGGTGGACGTGCTGCTGGCTCGCGGACTCGGTGATGTCGAGGATCCCGGCGATCTCGGCGTGGGCGTACGAGAAGGCCTCACGCAGGACATAAGCGGCCCGCTCGACCGGCGAAAGGCGCTCCATGAGGGTCAGTACGGCCAACGACACCGATTCGCGCTGCTCGAAGGTGTCCGCCGGGCCGAGCATCGGGTCGCCCTCCAGGAGCGGCTCGGGCAGCCAGGCGCCGGCCGCTCGCTCGTGGCGCGCCTGCGCCGAGCGGAGCCGGTCGAGGCAGAGGTTGGTGACGACCTTGGTCAGCCAAGCCTCCGGCACGCCGATCCGTGCACGGTCCGCCGCCTGCCAGCGCAGGAACGTGTCCTGTACGGCGTCCTCGGCGTCGGCGGCCGAGCCGAGCAGACGGTACGCGAGCGAGGCCAGCCGCCCCCGGCTGGCCTCGAATCGATCGATGGCTGCGTTGTCCATGCGCAACAACCTATGCCGTGGCCCTCACGCCCACCGGGCCGGATGCGGTGGCCAGCCGGCGCCTGCGCTTCGGCATGCCGAAGGTCGGGTGGACGATGCCCCACCCCGCGCCCTTGAGCACGCCCGACTTGAGCCGCGCGGCGGCCTTCCCGCCCAGATACCAGGACTTCGACCTGGCTTCCCCGTCCACCATCTGGAAGATGGCGTCCCGGCGTCCGAGGCTGATGTGGTTGCCGTAGTACTTCAGCCCGGAGACCGGGACGTCGCCGCCCGTCAGGCGCGCGATGATCGCGGCGGTCGCCTGCATGTTGGTGAAACCGGCCGAGGCGCAGGACATCGGCAGCGGCCGGCCGTTCTCGCCGATCGCATAGGCACAGTCACCGGCGGCGTAGACGTCCGGGTGCGAGACCGAGCGCATGGTGGGGTCGACGACGATCTGGCCGGTGTCGGCGACCTCGAGGCCGCTTGCGGCCGCGATGGGGTGCACGGCGAACCCGGCGGCCCACACCGTCACTTGGGCCGGGATGGACCTACCGTCGGCGGCGATCGCCCGTGTCGGGTCGACGGCTTCGATGTCGGTGTGTTCGTGGACGGTGATGCCGAGCCGGTCGATGGCCTGGCGCAGGTGGCGGCGGGCCTTCGGGGAGAGCCAGGCGCCCAGCTCACCGCGGGACGCGAGGGCGACGTCGAGGTCGGGCCGCGACTCAGCGAACTCGGTGGCGGTCTCGATGCCGGTCAGCCCCTCGCCGACGACCAGGACGGTGCCGCCTTCGCTCAGGCCCGCCAGGCGTTCGCGCAGTCTCAGCGCCGAGGACCGGCCGGCGACATCGAAGGCGTACTCGGCCACGCCGGGGACGCCGTGATGGGCGACGGAGCTGCCGAGCGCGTACAGAAGCGTGTCGTACGCGACCTCCCCGTCACCGTCCTCGCCGCTCACGGCGACGGTCCGGCGCTCGGGGTCGACGCCCGTCACACGCGCGAGGCGCAGCCGCACCCCGGTGCCGGCGAAGACGTCGGCGAGCTTGCGGACCGCGAGGTCCTGGCCGATCGCGAGCTGGTGCAGCCGCATCCGTTCGACGAAGTCGGGCAGGGCGTTGACGACGGTGATCTCGGTGTCGGCGGGCGACAGCCGGCGGGCCAGGTTTCCGGCGGCGAAGGCCCCGGCGTATCCGGCGCCGAGGACGACGATGCGGTGCTTCATGGCGTTGCTCCTGTCTCGTTCGAGCGTGCCCCTTGAACGAGATGGCGCCACGATTGCTGACAGGGGACGGGTGTGACGCCGGTCACCTGGCGAAGAGGGGGGCCTCAGCTTGCTGGATCTCCACTTTCCCCGTGATCGACGAGGCGTCCGGCGCGTGAACCGACCGGCATCGCGCTCAGGGATTGACGCAGAGGATCGTGATGGTGGGGACGAAGGTGCCGAGGAGGCTGAGCGCCCAGTACTGGGCGGGCCGGAGCTGGGTCCTGCGGGCGAAGGGGCGATTGACGGCCCACCAGAGGAAGCCACAGGCGACGACGGGGAGTCCGAAGCCGACGAGGACGATGCCGAGGCCGTCGTTCTCCTCCGGTGCGGGATGCGCCCAGGTCGCGACGGTGTAGTAGAGCAGGAAGAGCGGGACGACGGCTGGGCAGCCGAGCAGCAGGTTGATGCCGAAGGCGGTGTACCACCGTCCGCTCATGACGTCCTCACCCCCCGTGATCATCCACCGGGGACAGTAGCCGATGGCGGCTGTGCTCAGGGCAGCAGTACCTGGCGGGCTGCCCGGCGGGGGCCCGCCCGGCGGGGGCCGGTCAGCTGCCGGTGAGGCCCCGGCGGCTCGCGTTGACGCCGGCCTGGAAGCGCGAGTCAGCTTCCAGTGCCGTCATCAACTCGGCGACCCGTCTGCGATAGGTCCGTACGGACATGCCGACCCGGCGCGCTCCCACGGCGTCGGTGAGACCGGCCGCGAGTGCTTGCAGCACGGCGAGCGAGTCGGCGTCCAGGCCCTCGGTCTCGCGGCTCAGATAGTCCGCGAGAGGGGTACCGGCGTCCCACGTGGCACGCATCAGCGCGTGGACGCCCCCGACGAGAGCCGGTGCGGAGGTGATGGTGAACTCGCGGCCCCGGGCGCCGCTGCGCCCGGCCAGGATCATCACCCGGCGGTCGAGGATGATCGTCTCGTGCGGCAGCGTCGCGGCGCGGACCCGTACCTGCCCACCTGCGGCCGCGACGGCGAACAGGTGCAACCGCTGTTCCTCGTCGGCCAGTACGGCGGGGGTGTAGAGCTTGCGCACGACCATGCCCTCAGCGGTCCGCGGGCCGAGACGGCGCGCGATCGTCGCTCTGGCCTCGGGCCGCGACCAGGTGTGCAGGTCGTTGGCCGCGCAGAAGAACTCCCGCGTCGTCTCGCCGAACAACTGGGCGGTCCGCGCGACCAGCTCCTCCTCGCCGTGCACCGTCAGCGTCGTTTGGTCGGTCACCCTCCCAGTCTTCCTCACGATCGTGGCAACAGGTTGCCATCCGGTCCGTGGACGGCCCTCGCGGGGTGAGGCTGGGGACATGACCACACAGATCACGGCCGCTGCGAGCGGCCAGTTCACGCTCGGCGGCGACCTCCGCGTCAACCGGCTCGGCTTCGGCGCGATGCGGCTGGCGGCGGGCACTTTCACCGGACCGGCACGCGATCCCCGGACCGGTATCGAGGTGCTGCGGCAGGCAGTCGACGCGGGAGTCGACCACATCGACACGGCCGGCTTCTACGCTCGCGGCGACGTCAGCGCCAACGACCTGATCCGCAAGGCGCTCGCGCCCTACCCCGCCGATGTGCTGATCGCCACCAAGGTGGGTCCGCTGCGCGGCCCGGACGGCATGCCCACCGGCCAGGCCGGCCCCCAGCAGCTGCGGGAGCTGGTGACCGAGGACCTGCGCGCCCTCGGACTCGACCGGTTCGGCCTCGTATACCTGCGGGTCGGCGGGATGAGCGAGCCCGGTGGCGAGAGCGTGGCCGAGCGGTTCGCGGCGCTGGCGGAACTCCGCGACGAGGGGCTGATCCGTCACCTGGGGGTCAGCAATGTCGATGTCGCACAACTCGACGAGGCGCGGGGTATCGCGCCCATCGTCGCGGTGCAGAACCAGTACCACGTGCACCGTGCCGATGATGTGGCCGTACTCGCGCGCTGCGAGGAACACGACATCGCCTACGTGCCGTTCTTCCCGCTCGGCGGCGGCTTCGACCCGATCGAGCACGGCCGCCTCGCGGACGTCGCCGAACGGCACGGCGCGACGACCGCGCAGGTCGCGCTCGCCTGGCTGCTCGCGAGCTCACCGAACATGCTGGCCATCCCCGGCACCGGCTCCCCTGCCCACCTCACCGAGAACCTCGCGGCGGCGGGCCTGCGCCTCGACGCGGCCGACATCGCGGAGCTGGCGGGCTGACCGGCCCATGCAGCGCCGCACCGCCCCGTGGCCGGCCCGGGATTCCCGGACCAGCCACGGGGCGGGGTACGAGGCTCGTTCACCCCGTGGACGCTTGCCGCTTCCTCAGTGCCTCGCTGAGCGCCGCGCGCACCGGGCTCGCCAGCGGTTCGCCCTCGGTCGTCGCGATCAGCTCCTCCGCCACCGCGCGCAGTTTCGTGTTGGAGTGTTGCGACACCTCGACCAGGATCTCCCACGCCTCGTCGGCGGTGTACGGACCCAACGTCATCAGCATTCCCCGCGCCTGATCTATGGACGGGTGGGACTCCATGGCGCGATGAAGATCGTTGACCTCTGTGCGCAGCGCCTTGATCTCGGCGACCTCGTCCGCGCACTCGTCGTTGGGGGCCCGCTGCTCGGTGTCACAACGAGGCTTCAGGGCCGCTGTGTTGAGAGAGTCCGGTGAGGAAGCCACCCTCTCTGCCTCTCGTCTACTCGGCCTGCCTCTGTCGGGCCGGCAGGACCGCTGATGAGCCGAGCATCGCAGACTCTTCATACCTATGGCCATACTTTGCGATTCTGTGCATGCGGCAGCGCCGGTGGCTGTCTGTCCCAACCATCCGGCGCCTACGTCGCACAGCGCTGTGCTTACGCGGAGATCGGGTAGCCACCTGCATTGATCTCAAACGGGCGCAGCGCTCCCAGCTGTCCTAGGGCATGGGTTCGATGTCGCCTTCAAGACG
This sequence comes from Streptomyces sp. NPDC054872, assembly GCF_053610705.1. Taxonomy (NCBI): domain Bacteria; kingdom Bacillati; phylum Actinomycetota; class Actinomycetes; order Kitasatosporales; family Streptomycetaceae; genus Streptomyces; species Streptomyces sp. NPDC054872. Next base: position 25,990 of record NZ_JBSGYY010000040.1, read on the forward strand.
CGTCTGGATGATCTGGGGGCGGTCCCAGAGGGCCAGGATCTTGTTGACGACGGCCACCGTGGGCAAGGGGTCCGGATCGCCGTGCACCTCGATGGCGGCGGCCGGCAGGCTGCGCGGGACAGCACCCGCGTCGAGCAGCACGCGCCACTCGGCCGGGCCGAGCCGCAGGAATTCCAACCCCACGGCAGGCGGCTCATCTCCGCCCACCACGTCTCGCGCCTCCCTGCGCAGACCGTACGGGGCGCCACTGGCAACGCAGGCAGTCGCGCCTGGCACCGTTGCGGGACGTCCGAGGTGGGCTCAGCGCTGGCGTGCGGGCCGTACGACGATCTCGTTGACGTCGATGTCGGCCGGTTGCGCCAGAGCGTAGGAGACGGCGGCCGCGATGGCGTCGGGTCCCATCGCGTGCGCCCGGTAGCTCCGCATGGCCTCGGCGGCGCCCGTTTCGGTGATGGTGTGGGCAAGTTCGGAGTCGACCACGCCGGGCGAGATGGTCGTGACCCGGATCGAGGGGTCCACCTCCTGGCGCAGGCCCTCGGTGATCGCCCAGGCCGCGTACTTGGTGCCGCAGTAGACGGCAGCGGTGGGGACGACCTCGTGGGCGCCGATGCTCGCGACCGTGACGAAGTGCCCCGACCCCTGTGCGGCGAACACGGGCAGCGCCGCGGCGATCCCGTGCAGCAGGCCGCGCACGTTCACGTCGATCATCCGGTCCCATTCGTCGACGAGCAGGGAGTCCAGCCGGGACAGCGGCATGACGCCGGCGTTGCCGATGAGGACGTCGACGCGGCCGTGGCGTTCGCGAGCGCCCTGGACGAAGGCCGCGACGTCGGCGCGGTCCGTCACGTCCAGTCGCACCGGCTCCAGGCCGCCGCCGGAGCGGGATGCCGCTTCGGCGGTGCTCTCGGCCAGTTCGTGCAGTCGGTCGGTGCGGCGCGCACCGGCCACCACCTGGTGTCCCTCGGTCACCAGTCGTGTGGCGACGGCCGCGCCGATGCCGCTGCTCGCGCCGGTGACGAGGATGACCTTGCGGTCGGTGGGCGCGGTGTATTCCGGTTGTTGTGTGGTCATGTCGTCGAGGCTGGCCCGGCCGGGGCGCCGGTGGGAGAGGCGGCGTTCTCCTGGGTGCGGCGCACCCAGGTACCGCGGCGGGCCCGGACCTAGCATGGGGGCATGGCACGCTCTGAGCTCGGCGCATACCTGACCTCCCGGCGCGCCCGCGTCACTCCCGCCGAGGTCGATCTCCCCGTCACGGGACACCGCCGGGTGCCGGGGCTGCGGCGCGAGGAGGTGGCCCTGCTCGCCGGGGTCAGCGCCGACTACTACGTACGCCTTGAGCAGGGACGGGAGCGCTCGCCCTCCGCGCAGGTGCTCGATGCCCTGGCCACCGCCCTGCGCCTCGACGAGGACGGCCGGCTGCACCTGTTCCGGGTGGCCGGGGTCGGTCCACGTGCCAGGGCGGCCGCGACAGCGGTCCGGGTCGAGCCGGGTCTGTCGGCCCTCATGGACGCCTGGCCGCACAATCCGGCCGTCGTCTACAACCGTGCGTACGACGTCCTCGCCTCGAACACGATCGCCGACGCGCTCTTTCACGGGTGGGCCCACTCGCGCAACCTCATGCATGTCGTGTTCACCGATCCCGCAGCCCGCGCCTTCTATCGCGACTGGTACGACGTCGCACGCAACTCCGTGGCCGGTTTCCGGCTCAACCACGGCGTGGCCCCCGACGATCCGCGGGTCCGGCAGGTGCTCGGTGAACTGCTGGAGCGCAGCCCGGAGTTCGTCGAGCTCTGGGCCCATCACGACGCCCGGGGCAAGGCGTTGGAGCGCAAGCGCTTCGCGCATCGCGAGGTGGGGCCGCTGACGCTGACCATGCAGACCTTCGACGTCCGCTCGGCGCCCGGCCAGGAACTCGTCGTCTACCACGCCGAACCGGCCTCTCCCAGCAGCCAGGCGCTCGCCCTGCTCGGCTCACTGGCTGCGACCACGCGCCAGGAGGCCTGAGCGACACCCTTGCGTACATGGCCAGAACACCGGCCCTTTTAGGGGGAGACCATCTCAACAGCGTCTCCTCGGGCGCGGATGCACGCTAGCGTCGCGGCAACGCAACTGTGCGGTGGGAGGGGCAGAGATGCGGCGCTCGGCTGGGCATGTCGCGCTGCTGCAACGGGTGGCTGACGTGCAGCGCGGCACCGATGGATGGGCCACGACAGGACCCGGACTCGATGAACGCACCACAAGTCCCCTGGTCAAACTCGGGCTGGCCCGGGTAGCGGCACACGAGGAACAGGCGGAGCTCTCCGCGAAGGCGGGCCGGCCCATCCGGTGGGCGGTGCAGCTGACGGCCGACGGCTGGGACGCACTCCTCTACGCGCAGGTACGCGCCGCTCCCCCGGTCGGCGAGGAACCAGCGCCGGGACTGCAGCAAGTGGGCCTGCGCCGCTCGGAGTTGGATGCCCTGCGTCGGTTCCTCGACCTACGCGGACAACTGCGTCACGGGCCCGCCCCGGGCCTGCGGTCGGCGGTGGAGTCGGCCCGCTTCAACGCAGCGTCCAACAGGTGGGTCGTCCATGTCAGCGGCGAGCAGATGCAGTCGATGGCCCGCGCGTTCTTTCTCGAACGGCTCCGCGGATCAGCGGCACCCGCCAACCGGTTCGCCCGTCTGTACGGGGTGAGCTATCCGCCCCCTCCGCCCCTCCTCGTCCCCGAGCTCAAAGGGGAGCGAGAATCATGAGGACCTCGTCGCGATCGTCGTCGGGGGCGAGCCGGAGCGCGGCGGGCCACCGGCCGACTTCCTGCCAGCCCAGGCGCCCGTAGAAGTCTTCGAGGCCGACATCGCCACGGGCGGCAAGGCGAAGCTGCTCAAGACCCATCTCGTCCCGGGCGATCCTTCGTACTTCGCGCATGAGGGCGATTCCGATGCCGCGTCCGCGTACGGCGGTGCGGGTCTGTACGTGGTGCAGGGTGCCCCAGTGCGCGATCAGCTCGAACCTGTCGCGGCGGACGTTGAGCCACCCCACGAGCGCGCCGTCCGCCGTTGCCGTCAGAAGCCGGCTGGTGTCCGGGGAAAGCCCGTCGATGATGCGATCGAGGGCCGGAGTCACGGTGGCGACATCGACCGGAGGGAACGGAAAGCCGGCCGCGCCACCCGCGTTGGTGACCTCGACCCAGCAGTCGGCGAGCGCGCGACGCAGTTGCCCGGTGACGTCGTCGGAAGTGGTGAGCTGCTGGAAGCTGAGGGAATCTGCGGCCATCCCGGGATCATGACATCCGCCTCTGACACCCCACATGGACGCGCTGCTCTGCCCGTCCGGGCAGCACGTAGGCTGACGCCCGGCCGGACGACGGAAGAAGGAGGCGGCCTCCCATGGGCGGGGATGTTCTGCGCTGGAGCGAGTACCGCAGCATGCCGTGGAAGAACGGCGGCGGTGTGACCCGGGAGGTCGCGTCGGGCACCGTGCGGGCGCCCCTCGCCGCGGAGGAGACCGCGGACGGGTTCGACTGGCGGGTGAGCATCGCGGACGTGGCCGCGGGCGGGCCCTTCTCGCGCTTTCCCGGGATCGACCGTGTGATCACCCTGGTCGAGGGCGAAGGCATGGTGCTGACCGTGGACGGCACCTCTCAGCTGGTGGAGCCGTTGAGCCCCTTCCCCTTCCCCGGCGACGCGACGACGGACTGCCTGCTGAAGGCGGGCGCGGTGCGCGACATGAACGTGATGACGCGCAGGGGCCACGCGACGGCAGAGGTGCGGATGATCCCCGTGGCTGCCGCACAGGGCGCGGAGATGGTGTGCGCCGAGGGCGAGATCCTGCTCGTCATGGCGGCCACCGAAGGGGTCACCGTCGGGGTGCCGGAGGGGCGCGAAACCTTGCTGGGCCGTCTCGACTGCGTACGGCACGAAGGTGCCGGGGTGCTGAGTCTGCGGGGCGAGGGCACCGTGGCCGGGATCAGGATCAGCCCGAGGCGCTGACGGCCGGTGCCCGCGCGTTGCTACGCGTCGACGACCCGCAGGGTTTTGATGGCGTCCCACCCGCGTGCGTCGAGTCTCTCCTGCAGCCCGAGTTCGGGGGCGGCGCGGATCACGAGACCCTGCGGTGGCCGGAGGTTGTTGGCGAGGGCCACGAGGATCTCCAGGGCGCTGTTGGCCAGGTAGTGGACCCCGGTCAGGTCGATGGTGATCTCTTGTGTGCTGCGGCTCTGTGCCGTCAGGGCCATGGCAAGGGCGCCCTTGTGCGCGCCCAGAACTTCCCCGAACAGACACACGCCCTCGGTGGCGGTCGATGGCACGATGAGGAGCTGATCGTCGGCGAAGTAGCCGCGCATGGAAAGTCCCGGATGCCGTGCACCGGTCGAGAGACAGCGGGGGTTCGAAGGGTGATGGGCCCACCTCGAAGGAGAACGGCGTCTCGCGGTGCCTCGTGACGGGTTCAGAGCCCCGCAGGTACAGCCGCTGACGAGTGGGGCCCACTCCAGGCCCGAGAGGTCGTCGGAACACCGCTGCCGCGCTGACGGCGAGCAGTCGTCCCACGGACTATGTCAGCAGGCTACTCATGTAATGACCCTGTCCGACAGACTCACGGCACATCCGCATATGTCGTGGCGCTGACGTTCGAGCCTCGCGGTGGCTTGTCGCTCTGGAGTGCGGGATATATAGGCTGCTCGTGTGGCCAGTACAGAGGAATCAGCGTTCAGCGGCAGTGCGGCGTCAGAGGGGGCTCCGGCTCAGGTGCCGACGGATCTGCAGTCATTCGCGGTGCATCTGCGGCGCATGAACGGCGAGCTCAATCGGCTGATCCATGGTTTCGCCGCCGGCCACGGCCTGCACGCCACGGACGTCCAGGCCCTCGCGGCGATCCTGGATTCGACTGATCCGCTCACTCCGGGGCGGCTGCGCGACCATCTGGGGCTGACGTCGGGCGCCGTCACCGCGTGCCTGGACCGACTCGAACGGGCGGGACACGTCCGCCGGTCGCGGGACAGCGAGGACCGCCGCGTGGTGCATCTGCATTACGCCCCCGGAGCCAAAGCGGCTGCGCGCACCTTCTTCCAGCCCCTCGCCGCAGCGACGGAGAACGCTCGCGTGCGGTTCAGCGAAGACGAACTCACCGTGGTGGTGCGCTTCTTGGCCGCCATGAATGAGGAGCTCTCCGAGCTGCGCGGCCGCCGGCGCTAGCTCCGCCCCTACCACTGCGGGCCGTCTTCGCCCGTCCGCGCCGAGACCTCTTCCGGTGTCGAACGTTTCACTGATCCACCCGCCGGGCACCCGTGCCGGACCAGATGTTTCAATCATTGAGATACTTAGCTATTGAAGCACCGTGTTCGCAAGGAGATCCATGTCCACACGTACGCGCCTGGCACGCTGGCTGGTCCCCGTGGTTCTGCTCGTCGCCTGGCTCGGCATCGGCGGGACGCTCGGGCCGTACGCCGGAAAGCTCGGCGAGGTCGCGACCAACGACCAAGCCGCCTTCTTGCCACAAAACGCGGAGTCCACACAAGTCATCGACGCGCAGCGGAAGTTCAAACAGGAGGAGACCCTCCCCGCGATCGTCGTCTGGACCGCGGACGGCGACAGGCAGGCCGGTGGAATCGAGGCCCAGAAGGATGCCGCCACCCGGACGCTGGCCTCTCTGAAGGACGCCAAGGGGATCGCCGGGCCCCCGTCCCCTGCCCTGCCCTCCAAGGACGGCCAAGCCCTGCAAGGGGTCGTCCCCCTGCGGACCGACCTCGGCGACAAGCTGGAAGCCACCCTGGCGGACGTCGAGAAGGCGGCGGCCGAGGTGCCGGGGACGGAGGTCAGGATCGCTGGCCCCGCGGCCAGTCAGGCCGACCTGTCCGACGCGTTCGGGGGCATCGACGGCCTGCTGCTCGGGGTCGCCCTGATCACCGTCCTGGTGATCCTGCTGCTCGTCTACCGCAGCCTGCTGCTCCCGCTGGTGATCATCATCGGGGCCGTCTTCGCCCTGGGCCTCGCCTGCGGCATCGTCTACGTGCTCGCCGACCACGACGTCGTACGCGTCGACGGCCAGGTCCAGGGAATCCTGTCCATCCTGGTCATCGGCGCCGCCACCGACTACGCCCTGTTGCTCACCGCACGCTTCCGCGAGGAACTCGCCGTCAGCCGCGACAGGTTCGCCGCCATGCGCTCGGCGCTGCGCCGCTCGCTCGGCCCGATCGTCGCGAGCGGGGCGACCGTCGCACTCGGACTGCTCGCGCTCCTGCTGAGCGACCTCACCAACAACCGCGCGCTCGGGCCCGTCGGAGCCATCGGCATCGTCTGCGCGGTGCTCAGCACGCTGACCTTCCTGCCCGCGGTCCTGATCCTCCTCGGCCGCGTGGCGTACTGGCCCGCCAAGCCCAGGTCGGCGACGGAGAAGTCCGCCGGACAGGGCGTGTGGACGCGCATCGCCTCGCTCGTCGACCGGGCGCCGCGCAAGGTCTGGGCCGCCACCCTCCTGGGCCTGCTCGTCTGCGCCGCCTTCGCCCCCTCACTCCAGTCCAAGGGCGTGCCCCTGAACGAGATCTTCGTCAACGACACGCCCTCGGTGGCCGCGCAGAAGACGCTCGGCAAGCACTTCCCCGGCGGCTCGGGCAACCCGGCCGTCGTGATCGCGGACGCGGACAGGGCCGAGCAGGTCACCGCCGCGGTCGAGCGCACCGAAGGGGTGTCATCGGCCGCCGCCGTGGGCGAGTCCGGCCGGCCCGGCGCGCGCGCTCTCGTCGTCGACGGCCGCGTACGGATCGACGCCACACTGGAGGACGCCGCCGACAGCGACGCGGCGAAGGCCACGGTGGCGCGGCTGCGCGACGCCGTTCACGCGGTGGACGGCGCCGACGCACTGGTCGGGGGGTACACCGCGCAGCAGTACGACACCCAGCGGACCGCCGAGGACGATCGCATGCTCATCGTCCCCGTGGTCCTGGCGATCATCCTGGTCATCCTCATCGGACTGCTCAGGTCGTTGCTCATGCCGGTCCTGCTGGTGGCGACGGTGGCACTCAACTTCCTTGCCACCCTGGGGGTTTCGGCCCTGGTCTTCCAGCACGTCCTGGGCTTCAGCGGCACGGACTCCTCCGTACCGCTCTACGGTTTCGTGTTCCTGGTGGCGCTCGGCGTGGACTACAACATCTTCCTGATGTCCCGGGTCCGCGAGGAGTCACTGCGCCACGGGGCGCGCGAAGGAGTGCTGCGCGGCCTGACCGCGACCGGCGGTGTCATCACATCGGCCGGGGTGGTGCTCGCGGCCACTTTCGCGGCCCTCGGCATCATTCCGCTGGCCTTCCTCGTCCAGATCGCCTTCATCGTCGCCTTCGGCGTCTTGCTGGACACCCTGGTCGTACGGTCGCTCCTGGTGCCGGCGCTGGTCCGCGACATCGGCCCGAAGGCGTGGTGGCCGGGGGTCCTCAGCCGTACGCGGCGCGACCAGGTGGGGTAGTCCAGGTCGCGCCGCGTGCCGGGGACGGCGGTCGGGTCAGGTGCCCGCCGACACCGGCGAGTTACTCCGGTCGCCCACCGAGTCCTGCGTCGCGGACTTCGGGATGGGCTGGTCGTGGCGCAGGGCGTTCCACACCCGGTGTGATGCCTTCTTCAGCGGCAGGACCCGCCCGGAGTCCTGGGAGTCGTAGGTGACGGGCATCGTGACCATGTTGGTGCGGTCGGGGCTGATGCCCTTCAGCTCCTTGGCCAGACCGAGGAGCTTGTCCGCGGAGGCCAGCTCGGAGTCCGCGCTGATGGTCTTGGTCGCGGTGTCCGCCAGGTCGTAGGACTTGGCGGGGCTGCCCAGCGGGTCGACGGTGTCGGCACGGTGGATCAGCGCCTTGATGAACGCCTGCTGGAGCTGGATGCGGCCCAGGTCGCTTCCGTCACCCACGCCGTGCCGGGTGCGGACGAGCTCCAGTGCCTCCTTGCCCTTGAGCGTGTGCTTGCCCGCGCTCAGGGCGAGTCCGCTGTTGGGGTCATGGATGGCCTTGCGGGTGGTGATGTCGACACCGCCGAGCTCGTCTATGAGCTTCTGGAAGCCCTTGAAGTCGACCTCGAGGTAGTGGTTCATGCGGACGCCCGACATCTTCTCGACCGTCTTCACAGTGCAGGCGGGGCCGCCCACCTGGTAGGACGAGTTGAACATGGCCTGCCGCGCACCGGGCGCCGTGCCGCCGTGCGGCTTGGCGCACTGGGGCCGCTTGACCATCGTGTCGCGCGGGATGCTGACGACCGAGGCCTTCTTGTGGGTCTTGTCGACGTGCAGGACCATCGCCGTGTCGGCGCGGGCTCCGCTGATGCCGCTGCCGTAGCGGCCGTGGGTTCCCGCCCGGGAGTCGGACCCGAGCAGGAGGATGTTCATCGAGCCGTCTTTCTGCTCGCTGGGCCGGTCCTTCCCCAGGGCGGCGTTCACGTCCGTGCCCTGGATGTTGCCGTTGAGGTGCTGCCAGGCGTAGGCGGCACCTCCTCCGCCGATCAGGACCAGCCCCAGCGCGCCCCACGTGGCGTACCGCAGGGTCTTCTTCTTCGGCTTGCGCCGGGAGCGCCGCACCCGCGGCGGCCCGTAGCCGGGCACTGCGGGGCCGTCGGCCGTGTGCGCCTGCTGCTCGTTGCTGCTCTCGTGCGGCATGCGCTGCCCCTTCTCTTTGACCGGTGCCTCAGTGGGTTCCTCGACCGGTGGCTCAGTAGGCGGAGTCGACGTTGTCGATCGAGCCGTACTTGTCGGCGGCGTAGTTCGCGGCCGCGGTGATGTTGGCGACCGGGTCGGTCAGGTTGTTCGGCGTGCCCTTGACGTGGTACGCGTCGAAGGTGGGCTGGATCACCTGGAGCAGACCCTTGGAGGGGGTGCCGTTCTGCGCGTTCACGTCCCAGCCGTTCTGGGCGTTCGGGTCGCCGGCGGACTCACGCATGATGTTGCGGTGCAGACCCTCGTAGGAGCCGGGGATGCCCTTGGACTTCATGATGTCCAGGGACTCCTTGATCCAGCCGTCGAGGTTGTCAGCGTAGTTCTTGTCGGCAGCGGCGGCCTGGGAGACCTTCTTGCTCGCGGCGGTCGGCTCGGCGGCCTGGGCCTGCGTGGGGACCAGCGTGAGGGCGGCGGCCGCGGCACCTGCGGTGGCGATACCGGCGACGGAGATCTTGCGCAGTCGGGTGATGCGGCCGGGCTTGGTCTGCGTCTGAGTAATGGCCATGCGGGGGTAACTCTCCAATGCGAAGTGTGTTGAGGAGGGACTCGGTCGATGCGGGCGATTTCACCCGATCGATCCCGGCTCTCCGGAACTTCAGCAAGGGTTAGCGGTGGCCGGAGCTGGGCGCAATGATGTGACGTACTACCCCGGTACGCAGGACGCCCCGGTCACGCACGGCGCAGGTGACTCCCGGCCCGCCGCTGACGGCCCCCATGGGCTACTACCGTCCTTAGCATGTGACGTGGCTCCTATGGGTGGGCTCACAGCCTGAGCGGTGTTTGGGCGGAACGCGGAGCGTGGAAATGGCATCGCTTGGGTAGCCGACCCGGCTCACCCCCCTGCCTCGCGCATCATCAGCGAAAGAGCAGGTCAGGCGGCCTCTGCGCGCCGCCGGGGCGGCTTCTGGCCGAGCAGGACGAGTGCACGCCGAAGGCGCGGGGTGAAGGCGGGGGTGAATGCCCCCAGGAGAGGCGCGGCACAAGCGCCGGCGTCGGCGTCCCGGGTGGGCGAGGTTGGCGCGACACGTGCATGCGAGGTCCCCGGAGGTCGGCCAGGGTGGCGACCTCACCGGCCCATCCCCTGGCCCTGGCCGACGCGCTTCCGGCCACTGCGGTGTCCGCCCCTGGGCGTGGCCACGGGTGCTCGCAGCCGCGGGCGCACCGGTGCACCTGGGGGTCTGATCTATGTCCGGGCCCCGTGGCATTGCTTCTCGGCTCGCTGCCGCTCATCGCGGGCCGCGGCTCCGTCCGCCGCGAGTCCCATCACCCCGCCTCCACGCCCTCGCCTACGTGGGGCTGCTCGGCCTGGTGACAGTGGCGACGGGACTCACGGCCTGACTGATGACCGTGTGGCGGAGACGGACGGACGGACGGATACCGCCGGGGCATCTCGGCTAACGGGAGGCGCCGAGCCAGTCCTCGTAGTGCGTGGACGCCAGACGCGCGCCGGGGCCCGCGATCAGCACGTCACCCTCGACCGCCGCGAACATGCCCGCCTTCTCGTCGGTGACGACGGCACGGGAGTCCTTCCGCGCCGACAGCGTCAGGCGGCCGAGCTCGTCGAGCGGGAAGACATCGGGGCCCGCGACGTCGAGCGTGCCGTTGAGCGGCGTGGCGGTGACGACGTCGGCGAGGGCCTGCACCACCTCGGCCGTCGCGATGGGCTGGACGCGCGTGGCGGGCAGCCGGACGCTCCGATCGTCCGCGGTCCAGGTCATGACCGCGTCCATGAACTCGAAGAACTGCGTGGCGCGCACGATCGAGTACGCGGCGGGGCCCTGTCGCAGCAGGTCTTCCTGGAGGGTCTTCGCGCGGTAGTAGTCCAGCTGCGGCACCTGGTCGACGCCGACGATGGAGAGGATGACCTGGTGACGGACGCCCGCGCGCTCCCCCGCTGCCAGCAGGTTCCCCGTGGTGGTGCGGAAGAAGTCCAGGGAGGCTTCGTCGAACGTGGGTGAGTTCGACACGTTGACGACCGTGTCCGCGCCCTTGAGCGCCTCGTCGAGGCCCGCGCCGGTGAGCAGGTCGAGGCCGGTCGACAGGGATGAGGCGACCACCTCGTGCCCCGCCTCCCGCAGCCGGGAGACGAGCTGGGAACCGATCAGTCCGGTGCCGCCGATGACCGTGATGTTCATGATCGAACCCTTCTGTGGTCCGAATGCGCCGAGCGACGCTAACTCGGATATCTGATGTCCGAGATAGTACTCGGATATCCTGTGTCCGAGTCAACTGGGAGGGTGCATGAAACTGTCCGGCGGCGTGGAATGGGCACTGCACTGCTGTGTGGTGCTGACCGCGGCAACCGAGCCGGTCCCGGCTGCCCGTCTCGCGCAGCTGCACGACGTCTCACCCAGCTATCTGGCCAAGCAGATGCAGGCCCTGTCCCGGGCGGATCTGGTGAAATCCGTCCAGGGCAAGACCGGGGGATACGTCCTGACCAGGACGGCGGCCGACATCTCGGTCCTGGACGTGGTGCAGGCCGTCGACGGAGCGAGCCCGGCGTTCACCTGTACCGAGATCCGTCAGCGGGGCCCTTTCGGGACGCCGCCGGAGGACTGCACCAAGCCATGTCCCATCGCCCGCGCCATGAGCGCGGCCGATGCCGCCTGGCGGGCGTCACTCCAGGCCGTGTCCATCGCTGATCTGGTCGGCTCGGTACAACATGACAGCGGGCCCCAGGCGCTGCCGGCCATCGGAGGCTGGCTCAACGCGGCGACCGGCTCCGAGGGCTGAGCAACGCCTGCGAGCGTCACGTCGGCCCGGCGCCCTGCCCCTGCCCCTTGCGCCACTCCACTTCCTCGGCCGTCAGCGGGGCCTGGATGCTGTACACGTCACCGACGCGCAGCTTGTCCGGCGTGCTGTACTCGCCGTAGGTGCCGATGACGGAAACGGACACGCGCGATTCGGGCTGCCAGAAGGTACGGAAGTACGGTGCGTTCGCCCGGAGTTCGGGGATCTCGAGCAGCGGGACCCAGCGCCGGTCCAGCAGGCGTCGCAGCTTGTCGAACCGGAGCCTGGGCGTGAAGCGCCCGTACCGGGCCCGGAGCACCCCGTTGGCGAGGGTGCGGTCCCGGTGGGCGAGTCTGTGCACCTGCAGGGTGAAGTGGTGGCCCGTCCACGGGTGTTCGGCCGAAGCGCGGTCCCAGAAGAACTCGGCGAGGCCGTAGTCACGGCACATGCTGCCGCGCCCGAAGACGTTCTCGGCGAAATCCGGACCCAGCACCCCGGTGACCCGCTCGGGCGAGCTCGTGGGGCCCACGCCGAGCACGGTGCCGGTGGTGACGACGTCGACGTAGAACGCCAGGGAGTGCGGGGTCAAAGCCTGATCCTCGATGCGGTGCGGCACGGTCCGGCACGGCGTCGGCCGTGACCCCCGGCCCGGCGCCGTGCTCGCGCTCACCGGCTGTCACCGGGGAGCGCGAGCACCTTCCCTCCGCACCTACAGGCGCGGGTTCGCGTTCCGGTTGCCCGCGGCCCTGAGGCCGGCGACCGTGAGCGCCACGACCAGCAGTGCGGCCAGCGTAGCGGCCACCGCCGTCAGCGTCGGGATCGGCGCTGTCACCCCGTCGGGCCGCAACACATAGGCCAGCGTCGTGGAATTGACCCGGTCGTCCACCAGGTGGCCCACGGTCAGCGCACCGGCGATCAACGCGCCCGCCAGGGCCACGATCGGCGACGCGCTCAGGCACAGTGCCACGCCCGCCAGCGCGCAGACGGCGGCGACTCCCAGGGCGGCGAAGAGGCCGACGGTGGACGCGTCGGACCAGTTCACCGGGAAGTGCGCCGCGGCGCAGATCAGGAGAAGCACGCCCGCCGTCCGACGCAGCCACAGCAGGGGCGTCTTGCCCTGTGCCGTCGCGGCCTCCGTGTCCTGCGTGGCCTCGGCGGCCGGGGCCTGTGCGGGCTGACCCGCGGCGCCGGCGGGCGGCGCGAGCGGCGCGGCCGGGGCCTTGGCCTCGGGGTTGTCGGCTTCCTTGTGCTCCCTGAGGCTGCCGATCAACTGCATCAGGTCCTCGACGGACCTGGTCGTGCCGGCGGCGTGCACCGCTTCGGCGCTGCTGTGCGCGTCGTGCGGCGGGCGGGACAGCAGATGGACGAGACGGCTCACCTCCGGGACGGGCCGTTCCTCGGCGGCGTGCCGAATGGCCTCGTCCATGTGGTCGGCCGGGTGTTCCGGCGGGCCGAGCAGTTCCACCAGGCGGGTGACGTCGTCGACGGAGCGAGCGACGGCGGCCAGGCGAAGCACCGAGGCGGCGGTCGTCACGCCGTCAGGCGACTGCTCCAGGAGGGTGACGAGGTCGACGACGTCGTCCAGGGGCCTGGACACCACGGCGACGCGTATGAGCTCTTCCACCGTGTCGTCGTGGAGGCTGGGCGCCACCTGTTCCGAGGGTGCGCCGTCGGTGCCGGGCGCCTCTCGCGGGGGCCCGTCGTCGTCGGCGTACGCGGCTCGCTCGGGCGGCACGTCCTGGGTGTCGTGGTCGAGTTCCTGCGGCCACGGGGCGGGCGGGTGGGCAGGTGGGGCGCCGAGCTGTGCGGTGCCCCAGTGAAGCGATGTCGACACCAGAGGTTCGCCGGTCCCGGAAGTGTCGCCCGCGGCAGAGAATGACTCAGCGGCCATTTTCGCTTCTCCATTCCAGCGGGACGTCCTCGTCCCGCACGTGATCGTGTCTCCCGTTCTATGCACGCTTCCTCCGCCCCGCCACCGGAAGGAGCCGCCCGGCGCAGCTGGACCGGCCCCTGCCGGCACCTTCCGCGGGCCCAAGGTGGACCTCACCCAGGCCGAGGACCGGACCCGACGTACACCCGTACGACCACGGTCGGGTTGCTGACACGAGGAGCAGGCCGCCACCCATGTCGCCGCGCGCGAGGTGCTGCGGTTCTGCGGACACGGCCCCGCCGTGCGTGCGGCCTGATCCTGCGCTATACGGTCGACCTCCCGAGCGGCAGGCCGCCGAGGCACTCGGCTGCTCGCCGCCCACCGTGAGGCACTGTGTTCGCAATTGACAGCAAAGGTGAACAGGCGCTGCCCCGACGGGAGTTGTCGGCGGCCACGGGTAGAGTGATCACATGAGCAATCGGGGGAACACACTCAAGGTCACAGCCGTACTGGTGCTGTCGGCGCTCGCGCTGACCGGCTTCAGCACGGGGCGCGGTCACGGCGGTGGCAGTCGCCACGGTGGCGGGGGTGGCGGGGGCGGCTGCAGCAGTTCGAGTCAGGACCACGACAGCTCGTCGTCGAGCAGCTCCGGGTCATCCGGCTCATCGGGGTCGACGACATCGGGTTCTGGTTACGACGACGATGACGATGCGTACGGCAGCAGCGGCGCCGGGAGCAGCACCAGCGGCGGCTCCTACAACCGACCGCCGACTCACGACTCCACGTCCTCCGGCTCCTCCAGTTCCTCCGGTGGCAGCCAACTGGACAACGCGAAGGTCAAGTTGGTGACGTGCGCGACCGAGAAGGCCCCGTACGCGACGGTCAAGGTCTCGAACGGCAACGCGAAGACGGGCCGCTTCTGGGTGTCGGTCACCTTCGTGGACGCGGACGGCGTCACGGTCATCGAGGAGAGCGAGGAGGTCAAGGTGTCCGGAAAGGGCAAGAAGACCACCCGGATCGAGATCGGCGGCGAGGGCCTGGCCGCCTCGGTCGCTCGCTGCGAACTCGACCCGCTGGCCGTCCCCGTCTCCGGCTGAGCCGCATAACGGCACGGACCCAGGCAGCATGAACCCGCACACCATGGAACCCCACCCGTGAACCCCCACGGCATGGGCCGGTCCGAGAACCCAGAGCTCTGGGCATACCTGGAATCGCTGCGCCTCGGCGAGATCCTCACCGGCAGGGTCGCGGCCATCGAGCGGTTCGGGGTGTTCGTCGCGCTGGACGACGGCCCCGCACACCCCGTCTTCCCCGGGGTCGGCTTCATCACCGTCCCCGAACTGTCCTGGCGCCGCATCGAAGCGGTGCAGGAGGTCGTCGAGGTCGGGCAGAGCGTCGCCTGCGAATTCCTCCAGTTCGACGACTGGAACCTGGAGGCCAGGCTGTCCCTGCGGGCGCTGCGCCCGGACCCTTTCCAGGAGTTCGCCGACCGCACGGCGGTAGGTGGGCGGCTGGAGGGGCGGGTCACCAAGCTGGTCCCGTTCGGGGCCTTCGTACGGGTTGCCGACGGCATCGAGGGGCTGGTCCACCTCACCGAACTCACGTGGACGCCGGTGGAGCGCCCGGAGGACGTGGTCCGGGTCGGCGACGAGATCTCCGTCGTCGCCACCGAGATCGACCGGGAACGCCGCCGGCTGGCCTTGTCCCTGCGCCAGGCCTCCCCTCCCGGGTGACGGGCCGGCCGGTCCGTCGTACGTCACTCGAAGCTGCGAGGGTGTGGTCATGAATTCCGCCTCGGGGAGTGAACCGGTCCGTCACCTGGACACCGGGCCGCCGCTGCCCCACTTCGCCGGCCGCATGCTGGTGGTCTGCCCGTCATGCCGCGGCCGTGCGGTCGTGGTTCCCCGGCCCGGGCTCCCGGCGCCTCGGTCCTCCACCGAGCTCGCCTTCCAGCCGAGGCGTCTGGCCTGCGGCGGGTGCGGGGCCGTCGCCGACTGGGAACCCGAGGTGCGCGGCGCCGGCCTGGTCGGTGCGGTACTCGGCGGCAGCGAGGACCCGTTCTTCCGGCAGCCGCTCTGGCTGCAGACCCGCTGCGTCGGCCGGGTCCTGTGGGCCTACGACGAAGAGCACGTCGACGCGTTGTCCGCCTACATCGGCGCCCACTTGCGCGAGCGTGCCGGGCAGCGGCCGACCAGAGCGATGTTCGCGCGGCTGCCCTCATGGATGAAGAGGTCGGAGCATCGTGCCGACGTCCTTGCCGGTCTGCGCACGCTGCGAGCACTGGCCGAGCGATCGGCACCCGCGGACCGCTCCGATGCCGCGCATGAGCGAGGTGACCGGCCCCGAGATCACCGGAGCATGTACTTCCGGGGCGGCCCCTACTGACCGCGGTCGCCGTGAGGGCCCGCCTCGCACAAGGACCACAGCGTGCGCCCCGCGCGGGCGAGCTCCCCTCTCCCCCGACGGGACGCACTCCCTCGACAGGCACCCAGGGGTGCGGGAGCCCCCCTGTTCGGGACGGTGCCCGGAGGGCCTGGGAACCCTCTCGTGCGGCGTTCCCGGCTTTGGCCGCCCAAATCACGCTCAGGGGCGCCAGTTGAGGTGATTCTTCCTCTCCGATCGGGCCCGGGACGCAAGCACCGTGGTAACTTCCGTATACAAGGTGTATGCGATCTCTGGGGGTAGTGGTGGCTTCGGGTCGGGAGAAGGCGTACGCGTACCTCAAGGAGACGGTGCTGACGGACCCGGCGATGCAGGGCGAGTTCCTCTCCGAGCAGGACATCGCCGATCGCATCGGAGTCTCGCGCACCCCGATCCGCGAGGCATTGCTTCTGCTGGCCGCCGAAGACCTCGTCGAGTTGGTGCCCAAGCGCGGGGCGCGGGTGGCGCCGCTGTCCGGTCGCGAGATCACCGAGTTGATGCAACTCCGTGGGATCGTCGAGCGGTACGCGGCGCAGCACGTCATCGGCACGGGGCAGGCGCCGGTGCGGGAGTTGGGCGCGTGCCTGGAGCGGCAGCGTGCGCTGAGCGGACCGGACCAGGCCAAAGAGTTCATCGACGTGGATCACCTCTTCCACTCCTCACTCGTGTCGGCCGTGGGCAACACCCTGCTCGACCGGCATTACGAAGGGCTGCGCAGCCGCCAGGTGCGGGCCGGTGTGGTGGCTCTCTACAACCAGCAGGGCCGCCAGGAAGCGGTGCTCGACGAGCACAGTGCGATCGTGGACGCGCTCGCGGCCGGTGACGCGCAGGCAGCCTGCGCCGCCATCGACAGTCACCTGGAGTCGACCCTGAAGGTGCTGCTCGCCGGATAAGCAGGCGCGGTTGCGGGGCTTCGGGCCTCTCCCTGCCGGGCCGTGGCTCAGGCGGAAGCCTTGCTGCCGAACGGCCCGGCGGGAAAAGGGAATTGCGGGCCCGGGCCTCTCAGCGCGGCTCCCCCAGCCGCCGGTTGGCCAGCACCGGGATGTTCTTGCGGACGGCCGCGACCTCGTCGGCGTCCACCTCGACCACCGTGAGTTCGGGCTCTGCTCCCAGTCGACGGCGTACGGTCCCGTCAGGTCCGACGAGCATGCTGTGCCCCACTCCGGTGGGCGCCGCGCCGCCGGTCGCCCCTCCCCCGGCCGCGGCGGGGTCGGCCTGGTCGACGGCCGCGACCCACAGCGTGGCGTCCAGGGCACGGGCCCGCACCAGCAGCTCCCACTGATCGATCTTGCCGGGGCCCGCACCCCAGGAGGCCGCCAGCAGGGTCGCGGTGGCCCCCGCGTCGGCGTGGGCCCGGAACAGCTCCGGGAACCGCACGTCGTAACACGTGGCCAGGCCCAGGCGTACGCCGTCCACGTCGATGGTCACCACACGCGATCCGGCGGCCACGGTGTCGGACTCGGCGAAGCCGAACGCGTCGTAGAGATGGATCTTGTCGTACGTCGCCTCGACACCGCGTCCGGTGGCCAGCAGGGTGTTGGTGACCCTGCCGTCGGGGGCCGGGGTGAAGAGGCCCGCGACGACGGTGATGCCGGCTGCCTCGGCGATGGCGCGGACCGCGTTGGCCCAGGGTCCGTCCAGGGGTTCGGCGAGCGGTGCCAGCGGCGTGCCGAAGCAGGCCATCGACGCCTCGGGAAAGACGACGACGTCCGCGCCGGTATCCGCCGCACGTGAGGTCCATTCCTTGATGAGGGCGAGGTTCTTGTCCGGCTCGGGGCCGGTCGTCAGCTGACTCAGCGCGATGCGCACGGTGGGCTGCCTTTCGGAGTCGGGGGAACGTCGGGAGGGTGCTTGGCTCTGTTCTTTCGTGTTACGGGACACGAGCTGCCGGAGCGGCCTCTGGTGCGACCGTACCGGCGAGCAGCTCGTCCTCCTTCTCGGCGTGGGCGGAGTCCCTGCCCAGACAGAGACCGATGAGGGTGACGGCAGCCGCGACGGCGAGGTAGAGCGCCAGCGGGACCCAACTGCCGTACGAGCTGAGCAGAGCGGTGAACAGCAGTGGGGCCACCGCTCCACCGATGAGGCCCGCGAGGGTGTAGGCGAGCGAGGACCCCGTATACCGCAGACGGGGTGAGAACTGCTCGGCGACGAACGCCGCTTGCGGGCCGTACATGAAGGAGTGGATGGCAAGGGCCACCACGACACCGCACACCAGCAGGAACCAGCTGCCGCCGTCGACCACGAGGAAGAAGACGAACGGCCACACCCCTGCGGCGAGAGCGGAAACGCCGTACAGCAGACGCCGGTTGACCCGGTCGGACAGCGCCCCGGCCAGCGGGATGAGGAAGATTTGCAGGGAGGAGCCGACCAGGACGGCGGTCAGGGCGGAGCCGCGCGTCATGCCCAGTTCGTCGGTGGCGTAGGTGAGGACGAACACGGTGAACATCGCGTACAGCACATCGGGGGCGACCCGGCTGAGGATCGCGGCGCACAGGGCGCGGGGCTGGGTGGTGAAGACCTCCCGGATCGGGGCCTGCGGCCGGGACTCCTCGGCTTCCATCGCCTTGAAGACGGGGGTCTCCTCCAGCTTCGCCCGGATCCACAGGCCGAAGGCGACCAGCGCGCCCGAGAGCAGGAAGGCCACGCGCCAGCCCCAGGACAGGAACTGTTCCTCGGTGAGCAGCACGCCCAGGGCGGCCAGCACGCCGTTGGCCAGGAGGTTTCCGGCGGGCGGCCCGATCTGGGCGGCCGAGGCGTAGAAGCCGCGGCGGCGGGGGTCACCGAACTCACTGGACAGCAGGACGGCCCCGCCCCACTCGCCGCCGACCCCGACGCCCTGCGCGAACCGCAGCAGGACCAGGCCGATGGGGGCGATGATGCCCGCCGTGCCGTAGGTGGGCAGGACGCCGATCAGGAACGTGGCCGCGCCGATGAGGACCAGGGTGGCGATGAGGACCTTCTTGCGGCCGATGACGTCACCGAGGCGGCCGAAGACGAAGCCGCCGAGCGGGCGTGAGACGTACCCGACGGCGTAGGTGGAGAACGCCAGGAGCGTGCCGGTGAGGGGGTCCTCCGAGGGGAAGAAGAGGTCGCCGAAGACGAGGGCCGCGGCGGCGGAGTAGACGGCGAAGTCGTACCACTCCAGAGCGGTCCCGGTGAGGCTGGCGAAGAAGGCCCGGCGGATGCCGGGGCGGTCCGGTGCGACCGCCGGTGGGCCCTGTGGGGTGTGCTGCATGCTTCCCGATCCTTGCGTCGAGGGGACATCGACCTTCCGGCATACTTCTTGTATACAGGTCGTATGCGCAACCCCCGCGCCAGAAGTTGACCGTGTCGAGACCCACCCCTTTGGAGTGCCCATGGCCGTGCTGACCTTCGAACTGCCCGACGGCTCCGTCCGTGACGTCGACGTCGTGCAGGTGCTCAACGCCGGATACGCCGGGCGCAGGCAGGCCGATGTCGCCGCGCACGTCGCCGAACTCGCCCAACTCGGGGTGCCCGCACCGTCGGTGACCCCGGCCCTCTACCCCGTCTCGCCCTACCTCGCCCAGCAGACCGACCGGGTCGCCGCCCCGCACGCACACACCTCGGGCGAGGCCGAGTGGGCGCTGGTCGTCGCGGACGGCGGTGAACTGCTGCTGACCGCCGCCTGCGACCACACCGACCGCGACCTGGAGGTCCACGGCGTGGCCTGGAGCAAGAACGCGGCTCCCGATGTCCTGGCCCGCCAGGCCTGGCTCCTGAGCGACGTCGAGTCACGCATCGACGAACTGACCCTGCGCGCCTGGGTCACCCACGCCGACGGCCGGGAGACCGAGATCCAGCACGGCACGCTCGCCGAACTCCTCACGCCCGGCTACTGGACCGGCGTACTGCGCGAGCGGGGCAACCTGACTCCGGGCACCGTCCTGATCTCGGGCACCATCCCCATGGCCGAGGGCGTGGACCAGTTCGCCGAGGGGTGGCGCGTGGAGCTGGGCGACCCCGCCACCGGCAATACGATCCGGCTCGCCTACCAGGTGGTTCCGCTGCCGGAGCCCATCGGCTGAGCGTGCGCGCCCGCGGCGGGCGGAGGCGGCGGCGGTTATGGATGCGTCAGCGCACGTCGCCGTCAGGGCACCGGCACGGGTTCTTTGCGGGTGTCCAGAGCGGCCGGGGTGACGTTCCTCAGGAACAGCACCGGCGTCGCCGCCGTGGCCACCGCGAACACCCCGAAAGCCAGGCGCATGCCGCCCAGTTCGGCCAAGAGGCCCACCAGGGCCGCGCCCAGCGGCATGGCGCCGAAGTTGAAGAGCCGGGCTGCCGCGCCGTAGCGGCCGAGCATCCCGTCGGGGACCATGCGCTGGGTGATGGTGCGGGCGTTGACCGACCAGAGCGTGCCGCCCATGCCGCCGAGGAAGGCGCCGGCCGCCACCGCCCAGATGCTGGTGGTCAGGGCGGGCAACGCCACCATCGCGGTGGTGCCGATCAGGTCCGCGAACATCGCCCGTCGCGCGCCGAGCAGCCGGTTCACCCAGGACACGGCCACCGTCCCGGCCAGCCCTCCGATGCCGAGGGCGCTGAACAGGATGCCGTACTCCTTCGGGCCGAGCTCCATGGCCTGCTTGGCGTAGAGCGGCATGAGCGCGAGCCATGCGCCCCAGACGGCGGAGAGCACGGCGACGACCACCGAGAGCGTGCGCAGCAGCCGGTCATGCCAGAGGAAGCGAAGCCCCTCGGCGATGCGGCTGTTGACCGGGACAGGCACCGCGTCCGGGGCGGGCGCGTCCGGCCGGAAACGACCCACCAGCAGAAGCAGGGCCAAGGCGGCGACGGCGTACGAGGCACTGATCAGCCCCAGCGCGAGACCCGTCCCGGCGGCCAGCAGCAGACCGCCGACGAAAGGCCCGGCGAACTCCTGCCCCACCGTCTCGGCCCCCACCATCCAGGTGTTGGCACGCTCACGCCCCGCCTCGGGTACGGCGGCCGGGACCAGCGCGGAGCCGGAGGTCGATGCCAGGACATCGGCAACACCGAGGACCGCTCCGGCGGTGAAGAGCTGCCCGAGCGTGATCCCTCCGGTCACGGCGGAGACAGTGAGCCAGCCCATGGCGGCCAACCGCATGGCACTCGCACCCCAGAGCAGCCACCGGCGGTCGAACCGGTCGACGAGCACGCCTATGTGCAGGGCGACGAGGAGCCAGGGAAGGGTGAGGGTCAGCGAGACGGCGGTGACCTGCGCGGGCGAACCGGTGAGCTCGGCGGCGAGCAGCGGGAGCGCCATCTTCATCACGCCGTCGGCGAGGTTGGTCGCGGCGGTGAAACCGACCAGGACGGCGGTGTTGCGAGGACCGGCATCTTTTGGGGTTCTGCGTCGGTGGGGGTCTTGCGGGGTTCTGCGTCGACCGGGGTCTCGTGGGGAGCGGTGGCGGTCCTTCGGCTTCGACGTCCCGAAGCGCTTGCCGAAGCTCTTGCCGACGTCCGTTCGCTCGGGCACCGCCGTGGCCATGACCATCCCCTAACCATCTAACGCTTTAGCCGGTGAGACCACTCTGTCGCACACGGCCCGACGTTCGCAACCGGTAAAACGCTTAGGCGGTAGAATGGCGAGAACCCGCGGGAGGTGACACGCGATGCTGGAACCGCCGGCTTCAGCCGTCCTGGTCGAGGCTTTTGCCAACACGGTCGACGTGGAAGAGGCGAGCGACGAGATCGCCACCCCGGCCGACCTGTCCGGCTGGCTCAAGGGCCGTGGCCTGCTCGACGCGACCGAGGAGATCCCCGCCGACGACCACGCGCGCTACGTGGCCCTTCGCGCGGGCATCCGCGAGGTCCTTGGCGCCCACGTGGGCGACACCCCCGACCCCCGACTGCTCGCCGCGGCCGACCGCGTACTGGCCGAGCATCCGGTACTGGTCACCACGCGCGGCCACCTGACCCCGGCGCCGGGGCTGCCCCCGGAGCGCGGGCCCCTGGCCGCGCTGGCGATCGCGTGGAGCGAGTTGGTCACCACCGGGAGTGCCCCTCGGCTCAAGCGGTGCGCGGAGCACACCTGCGGCTGGGTGTTCTGGGATGTGTCCAAGAACCGCAGCCGCCGCTGGTGCTCGATGAAGGTGTGCGGGAACCGCAACAAGTCCCGGTCCTACGCGTCCCGTCAGCGCCAGACGAACTGAGCCGTCTCAGCCGCCCTAGCCGCCTGCGGACTCCTGTCGCGCCCGCCGCGCCTGCCCTTTCCTGGCTTCGGACAGGTAGCTGTCCCGGCCCCAGGGAACCTGCGACCGCCCCGGCACTGCACTACAGTTGCCCGACCATGCCCGACCTCCTCGGAATCAATCACCTGACTCTGTCCACGACCGGCCTCGACCAACTCGTGTCGTACTACACGGAATTGCTCGGCGCCACGCTCGCTTTCGAGCGTGCGGCGACCTCGTCCGATCCTCGGATCGCGGTCCTCGACGTCGGCGGAAACGATCACTTGATGATCGTCGAGACCACAGCCGCGCCGACCACCGATCTTGACCCCCTGGGCCAGGCGGGTTGGGGGCTGCGCGTGGGAACTCATGCGCAGTTGTGTGCGGTTCGCGAGCGCGTCTCTGGTGCCGGGTGGCCGGTCGGCCCCATCGCGACACTGCCCACGCAGTGGACGATGACGGCTCAGGACCCCGACGGACGGCCCGTGGACGTACGCGCCCATCGCCCCCGCCCGGACCGGCCCACGCCGACCCGCTGAGGTGCCGGCGTCGGTCAGCCGCGGAGTCCGACGATGGCCCAGCCCCGGCGGTCGGCCTCGGTGACCACCTCGCCCCACTCCCTTAGGAGCTCGGCGAAGGAGTCGAAGTCGCCGATCCAGCCGGTCGGCGTTGCCGCGTGCCGCGCGAACGGCTCGCGCAGGGTGTGCAGGGACGGGGCCGTCCGCTCCCAGAATCCCTTGATCGCCGCGATGTCCTGCGGTGGCCGCCACATCAGCGCGTTCACGTCCCAAGGGCACTCCCGCTCGGGAAGGCTCCCGGCCGTCTCGGCGGGGTCGGCCACGTACTCCAGGCCCTCCCAGAACAATGCGGCCACGAAGCGGTCCACGGCGGAACGCAGGTCCGGCCCGGCGAAATCCCGGACGTGCTCCCAGCGTTCCCCTGCCCAGAAGTGCGGTTTGTAGGAGCCAAGGGTGCGGGCGAAGGCGTACCTGCCGTACCAGTCGGCGTCCGCTGCCGACGGCCAAATCCACCCCTCCTCGTCGAGATCTGCCTCGTCTCCGAACGCGGCCTCCCGCAAAAGTTCGCCTCGTTCGCCCGCCGGAGCCGCCACGACCCGGTCCCGATCGACGATCAGCACTTCGATGTCCACGCCCATTTCGCAAGAATCGCACCATGCCGGCCCCGCCTCGCACGCAGGTGCCGGAGCCGGTCGATCCGCTCCTCGTCACGTTGACAGGCCCCTGTCGACATGTTGCTATAAGGCGCTGCTCAGCCGGACTTGCCACATGGCTCGCCGCCCGGGCACCGGCCGGATCCACGGCCACCTGACCGGGGTGGCGCCCCGAACCCAGAGCGAGGAAACACCATGCCGCAGCGCGCCGCGACCATCGTCGGCGGCGGGATCGGCGGCCTCGCCGCTGCCATCGCCCTGCACCAGCGCGGTTGGCGCGTCGAAGTCCTCGAGCGGGCCCCGCGATTCACCGAGATCGGCGCCGGCATCTCCCTGTGGCCGAACGCGCTGCGTGCGCTCGACGTGCTCGGCCTGGCCGACACCGTCCGGACTCTCGGCGCCGTCGAGGCGACCGGCGGCGTACGCGACCGCCGGGGCCGCTGGCTTTCCCGTACGGACACCGCGGAGCTGACCCGGCGCTTCGGCCACCCCTTGGTGGTCCTGCACCGCGCGGACTTGCTGCGGGCGCTGACCGAGGCATTGCCCGCCGACAGCCTGCGGCCGGCCAGTGAGGTGTCCTCGGTCCGCGACGACGACCACGGACTGGTCGTCGGGCACCCCGGCGGCGAATCCCGGCCCGACCTCGTGATCGGCGCCGACGGGCTGCGCAGTGCGGTCCGCGGTGCGCTCTGGCCCGATGCGGCCGGCCCGCGCTACGCCGGATACTCCGCCTGGCGCATGGTCACCGAGCCCCTGCCGGAGCCGCCCGCCGAGGGCGCGGCGACCTGGGGTCTCGGGGAGAGGTTCGGCTACACGGCGTTGCCGGGCGGGCGGATGTACTGCTTCGCGACCGCTTCGCTGCCCGCGGGAACGACCGCCGACACGTCCGAGTACGAGGAGCTGCTGCGCCGCTTCGGGGCGTGGCCCGACCCCATCCCCGCCCTCCTGGCCGCGGTCCCCGCGGACGCGGTGCTCCGCCACGACCTGTACGACCTGCCGCCGCTGCCCTCCTTCGTCCGCGGCCGCGTCGCACTCCTCGGCGACGCGGCCCACGCCATGACCCCGAACCTGGGACAAGGCGCGTGCCAGGCCCTGGAGGACGCGGTCACTTTGGCCCACTGTCTCGACGGCACCTCCGATGTGGCCGCCGCCCTTCGCTCGTACGACCACCTGCGTCGCCCTCGGACCAAGGCCATCACGCGCCGCTCCGCACGGCTCGGCACCCTGGGCCAGCTCTCCTGGCCGCCTGCCGTGCTGCTGCGGGACACCGCCGCCCGGCTGATGCCGACGCGGGTGACGCTGCGTTCCATGACGCCGGTTCTCGGCTGGACCGCGCCCGGGGACCGGGAGAGCGCGACAGGGAACGAGAACCGCTGATGCCGGACTGGACCTATCAGCCGCTGCGTGGCGCGGCAGCCGCCGTCCTCGGATTGCGGCGTTCGCAGCGAACCGCCCTGCGCATACTGGCCTCGATCGGCTCCCGCCCCGCCGGTGCGCGACTGATCGCCCGGGGGTTCGGCCACCGCCATCCGCCGCGGCGGCTCGCGGGTGAGATCGCCGGCGTGCCCGTGGCCGTCCGCATGGGCATGACCGTCCCGCCCGCGCTCGCCCGCGACACGGTCCGCGCCATGTCCCCGCTGGGGGCCGGCGTCGTCGAGGTGGCTCCCGTCTCGGCGGCTGACGTGGCGACCGTGCGCGATGCCGCCGCTGGCCGCTCGATCCCGGTGGTCGTCGGGGCCTGCGACCCGGAGGCCGAGGCCGAGCTCAAGCCGTACGTCGACGGGTTCACCGGCGGCGGCGACCCGCACGTCATGCACGTGTGCGACCCGTCGGTCTCAGCGGCGGCGACTGCGCTCGAAGACCCTGACACCGTCGTACTCGCCCGGCCGGCAGTGCTCGTGGCCGCGGGCCCCGGTTGGTTCGCGCGGGTCACCGAGGCCGCCACGCCCACGGCATCCGCTCCTGCGCTGCGCGACGTGGGCCGCGATCCGCGCCGCTGGCCCGCCTGGTGGTGGGCGCTGCTCGTCGGGATCGGCATGACGGGCGCCGGGCTCGGCGCCGCGGCGATCACGCTCGGCCCGGTGCTGCTCTGGTACGACCGCGACTACCTCGGCATGACGCTGCACGAACTGCACGCGGCCAACCACCACCTCGTGCACTTCCTCCAGCACGACCGGATCACCATGGCCGGGACGATGGTGTCCATCGGCGCCCTCTACACCGGCCTCGCCGTGGGCGGTATCCGCCGCGGTTGGCCCTGGGCCCGCGAGGTGTATCTGCTCTCGGGGGCCATCGGCTTCCCCACCTTGTTCTACTTCCTGGCCACCGGCTTCGTGGAACCTCTGCACACGGCCACCGCCCTCGTGCTGTTCCCGATGTTCGTCGCCGGGGTCCGCCGCGCCCCGCACGCGCCACGGTGGCGCCTGACACCGGAGGGGCCGGAGCCGGAGCGCAGGCGGGCCCTGGTCGGACAGCTGTTGATGATTCTGACGGGTGCGGGACTGTTCGTCGGCGGGGCGGTGATCTCGGTGGTCGGCCTGACCGATGTCTTCGTCCCGACCGACCTGACCTTCCTGGGCACCGACAGGCACACCCTGGAAACCGTGAATCCCCGGCTGGTGCCTTTCCTGGCCCACGACCGGGCGGGGTTCGGCGGCGCCCTGATGTCCGCCGCGGTGGCGGTCGTGCTGCTCAGCGCGTGGGGCTGGCGGCGCGGCGAGTCCTGGGTGTTCTGGAGCCTGGCCGTGGCGGCGGCCGCGGGATTCCTGCCCGCCGTCGTCGTGCACGGCACGATCCACTACACCGACCTCATCCATCTCGCGCCGGTCTACTTCGGCATCCTCCTGACCGGCACGGCGCTGCTTCTGGCGCGTCCGTACCTGTGCGCCGACACATCGGCGGCCGGTCGAGAGAACTGACGGTCCGTCTCCCTCACTCCGTCGGGCCGCCGCCGAATCCGATCTCGTTGCCGTCCGGGTCACGGAAGGTCGCCTTGCGGACCCCGTTCGCGTACGTCTCGCGCGTGTCCGGTTTCAGGCCCCGCTCGGCGATCGAGGAGATGCGCGCGTCGAAGTCCCCGACGAACACGGTGTGCAGGGCGTGCCCGGCGTGCTCGGGCCGCACCTCGATGAACACGTAACGGTGTTCGGCGAGTTCCCACACCGCCTCGGTGTCATTGGGCAGGAAGGCCGGCGGCTCGCCGAGCAGTCGCTCGTACCAGGCCACCGCCGTCGTGTAGTCGCGGACGGGAATGCCCGCGAACAGATCTACGGTCATGAGGCCATGCTATGCACGGGGGCCTCCGCGCGAAGGCCCCTCGCGTACGCGGCGGGTCCGCTCCGCGCGGTTGCGCGGCGGGCCGGACGGCAGCACGAAGTATCCGATTCGTGCTTGTTCCGAAGATCATTCTGTTGGAGGCTACCCGCATGCGAAATCAGCCGACATACGTATTGGTACATGGCGCCTTCGCCAACTCGTTCTCGTTCGCGCCGCTGCAGGCCGAGCTCGGTCTCCTCGGGCATCGTTCGGTCGCGGTCGACCTCCCGGGGCACGGATTCGAGGCGACGTACGCCGCGGCCTACCAGGCGCCGCAGGATCTCGACGCGCTCACACAGGAGCCCGGAAGCATCAAGGGGGTCACTCTCGCCGACAACGCCGCGCGCGTGATCGAGGTGCTCGAGCGGGCGAAGCAGCACGGGCCGACCGTCCTCGTCGGTCACAGCAGGGGCGGCATCACGCTCACCGCGGTCGGCAACGCCCGGCCCGACCTGGTCGACCGGATCGCCTACGTCTCCGCCTGGTGCCCCGTCGACCTGGATGTCAACGACTACTACGCCCAGCCGGAGATGGCCGGCGTCGACCCGGGAGCCTTCGCTCCGGCACTCGTCGGGAACCCGGCGGAGCTCGGCCTGCTCCGGGTCAACTTCCGGACGGCCGACCCGGCGACGTACGCCGCGCTCAAGCAAGCCTTCGCCGCCGACCTCACCGACGAGGAGTTCCGTACCTTCCTGAACACCTTCCAGCCCGACGAGAACCTCGATGCCGGCACGTCCGCCGACCGGACGCAGGCCGCCACGTGGGGCCGCATTCCCAAGACCTATGTACGCCTGGCCGACGACGCCAGCATCCCGCTCGCCATGCAGGACCGCATGATCCGCGAGGGCGACGCGCTCACCCCCGACAACCCCTTCGACGTGGCGACCCTTGAGGGAAGCCACCTGCGCTGGCTCGTCCACCCGAAGCCGGCCGCTCAGCTGCTCGCGGGACTCGCGGCGCGCTGAGGGACCGTACGCCTGCGTCGCGGGCTGACCTCTGCGCTACGTCTGACGCTCAGGCCATCAGCTCCGTCTGCATGGCCTGCGCCCTCCGGTCGGGGATGAGTTCGTGGCGGATGTACCACTCGGTGGCGAGCAGCTGTTCCCGGTCGGACGGCGCGAGGCCCGCGATCAGCCCCGGGACGGCCCCGCGCTCCACCTCGGTACGGTGAGCCAGCACCGCGGCCACCTTCTGCTCCAGCCACGGCCTGACGTCGACCGCTGCGGTGACCCACTCGTCCGGCACGGTCCGCGTGGCCTTGCCTGCCGCGGCCAGGCGTCCGCCCCACTCCCGCACGGCCGAGTGCGGGTGCGTGGCCGTGTAGAGGGCCCTCGGCTGCCAGGGAGCACCCGCGTCGGGGTAGAGGCGCTCGAGCCCCGCCGCCTGGCACGCGAGCATGGTCACGCGGTGTGTGTGCACGTGGTCCGGGTGGCCGGGAAGACCACCGTAGGCATCGTGGGTGATCACGATCCGCGGGCGGAACTGCCTTATGTGAGCGACCAGTTCGTGCACGGTCCCGTCGATCGGCGCGTCACAGAACCGTGCCGCGCCCGGAGCCGACAGCGGCACGCGCGCGTCGGCATAGCCGAGCATGCGCGGTTGACCGGCGCCGAGGATCCGCAGAGCCTGGGCCAGCTCGTCGGCTCGCGTCGTGTCCGCGGCCCAGGTCGCCGTGACAACTGCGGTGCGGGCGCCCGCCGTTGCGTGGCGGGCGAGGACTCCGCCCGCCGACAGTGACTCGTCGTCCGGGTGGGCGAAGACCGCGAGCAGACTCGGAGCGGGCGTCGGTGCGGGCGTGGCGGCGGTCGTGGCGGCGGGCAAGTCCTTCGCCTTCCGGTGAGGCCGGTGTCGGGCGGCGGGTGTTCACGGGTGCTGACCGGGGCCCACCCGCCCGTTGTCGGCGAGGCGGCTGGGTGACAGGTCCGTCGGGTCCTCGTCCGCCTCCAGCAGCGTGTCGGCCGGGCCGATGATGAGCGGGTCCGCCTCCCCCACCGCGTCCTTGTCCATCGACTCGTAGTCGACGCGCAACAGCAGATGCCGCATGGCTTCGAGGCGCCCCCGGCGCTTGTCGTTGAACTTGATCACCGACCACGGCGCATGAACGGTGTCCGTGGAACGGAACATCTCCACCTTGGCGCGGGTGTAGGCGTCCCAGAGATCGAGCGAGGCGAGGTCCGTGGGTGAGAGCTTCCACTGACGTACGGGATCGACCTGGCGGATCGCGAAGCGGGTGCGTTGCTCCGCCCGGGAGACGGAGAACCAGAACTTGACCAGGACGATGCCGTCATCGGTGATCATCTTCTCGAACAGCGGCACCTGCTCCAGAAACTCCTCGTGCTGCCGTGGGGTGCAGAAACCCATGACGGGCTCCACGCCGGCCCGGTTGTACCAGGAGCGGTCGAAGAAGACGATCTCCCCGGCGGACGGCAGTTGCGCGACGTAGCGCTGGAAGTACCACTGGCCCGCTTCGCGTTCAGTGGGCTTGTCCAGCGCCACGATGCGGGCTCCGCGGGGATTCAGGCGCTCGGTGAAGCGTTTGATCGTGCCGCCCTTGCCCGCCGCGTCACGCCCCTCGCACACGACCACGATGCGCCGGCCCTGCTCGCGTACGGACCTCTGCAACTTGAGCAGCTCGATCTGCAGGATCCGCTTCTGGCGCTCGTACTCCTTGCGCCTCAGCTTCACCGAGTAGGGGTAGTTCTCCTGCCAGGTCCGCAGCGGCTCCCCCTCCGCGTCGAGCAGCACCGGGCGCTCCGGTCGGGCCTCGTCAACCGAGAGCCCGTCCAGCAGACTCTCCCCGTCCTTGTCGTCCGCGTCCGACGCCACACCGTCTCCTCTCATCGGCCTGTGCCACCTTTCTACCCGCATCGATCGCTGCTCCGCTGAAATCGCCATATACCCCGGAGTGCCCTGTCTCCACATCGCCGCAGGTCTTCCAGCCGCCCGAAGGCTCTCGCCGCACCTCCCGTCGTACACCCATCGGCCTCAACGCGACACACTCCGGCACGCCGACGTCCGGTGCCGCCCGCGCTCACGCTCATCCGCCGAGGTATGCCTCCAGCTCGGCGGCGCCGGTCAGCATGGCTCGTCCACGGCCGGTCAGCCTGTCGCGCCAGTCGCTCAGTGCGGCCTCCAGGGGTTCCAGGCCGCCGGCGGCACGTACTTGGGTGATCAGCGGGGCGATCTGCGACAACAGGTAGCCGCCACGCCTGAGTTGGTGCACCAGCCGGGCGTCGCGTATGTCCGCCTCGTCGTACACGCGGTAGCCGGTCCGCGGGTCCCTCCGCGGGTGCACAAGACCGGCCAGCTCCCACTTGCGCAGCGTCGCCGGCCGGATACCGAGCTTTCGGGCGAGCGGGCCGACGAGCATGCCTGCGGGCCCGGTCCCGGACACCGGCACGGGCTCCAGGTCGCGGAGTGCTCGCTCCACCGCCTGAAGAGTCCGGCGGTCCTCGAGGAGCTGCACATGGCTCTCGTCGATGAGGCGGAACGCCTCGTCGAACGCGTCCTGATGCACGGCCCGCATGATCGACGTCGCCGTCTGGTGGCCGTGGCCCGGCACCAGGGCGAGGAACGCGCGCAGGGCCCGTGCGTGCAGGGCGGTGTAGGTGCGATAACCGTGCGGGGTGCGATCGGCGGCCGGGAGGATGCCGGCCTCCTCGTAGTTCCTGACCGCCTGTGTCGACAGACCGTGCCCGCGCGCCAGGTCAACCGGCCTCAGCCGCTCCCCGTTTTTAAGGTTTCGCCCCATGAACCCGCCATCACCGCAGAAAAGTTTCAACCGAGTGTTCAACGATAGCGTTTAAGGCATGACGACGGACATCAAAGACACCACGCATGCAGTCGAGGCCGCCAGTGTCATGCGGCTCCTCCGCACACGGCCGCAGGTGCTCGCCCTGGGCGAGCCCACCCACGGCGAGGAGACGCTGCTGGAACTGCGCAACGAGCTCTTCCGGCAACTCGTCGAGCAAGAGGGCTACCGGACGATCGCGATCGAGAGTGACTGCGTGGCGGGCCTGCTCGTGGACGCTTACGTCACCTCCGGCACGGGCACCCTCGACGAGGTCATGGAGCACGGCTTCAGCCACGCCGAACTGGGGTTGGGAGCCTCCGCGGCCAACCGTGAACTCGTGCGCTGGGCAAGGGCGTTCAACGTCGGCCGACCCACCTCCGAGCAAATCCGCTTCGCCGGTTTCGACGGCCCGCTGGAGATCACCCACGCCGCGAGCCCACGTCAGGCCGTCACCTCGCTCCACGCCTACCTCTCGGCCCACCTGGTGGACCCAGGCCTGCTGCCCTGCACCGCGAAGACCCTCGACGACCTGCTCGGCGACGACGACCAGTGGGTCGATCCCGCCGCGATGATGGACCCGGCCCAGTCCGTAGGGCAGACGGACGAGGCGAAGGAGCTGCGGGTGCTCGCCGACGATCTCGTGGCCCTGCTCGACGCGCAGACCCCGCACCTGATCGCGGTGACCTCACGGGACGACTGGGACCGGGCCCGCATGTACGGGCGCACCGCCACCGGCCTGCTGCGCTACCACCACTGGATGGCCGACACCTCACCGAGCCGCATGGCCCGCCTGGTGGGCCTGCGGGACCAGATGATGGCCCACAATCTCCTCGCCCTCGCCGAACGGGGCCCGACGCTCGTCCACGCCCACAACAGTCATCTCCAGCGGGACATGAGCACGATGCGCATGTGGGACCAGCCGCTGCTCCAGTGGTGGAGCGCGGGCGCACTCGTCAACTCCCGCCTGGGCGAAGGCGAGGGGTATGCCTTCGTGGCCACGGCCCTCGGCACGCTCCCGCATCAGGGGGTGGACGCCCCGCCGCCGGACACCGTCGAAGGACTGCTCCACGCGCTCCCCGCGGACCGCCTTGTCGTCGACGCCCCGCGACTGGCCGCCGCCCTCGGGGACACACTGCCCGCGCCCCGCGTATCCCCTTGGTTCGGCTACGCCCCGCTCGACCCGGCCCAGCTGACCGGGATCGACGGGCTCGTGTTCCTCCGCGACGTCCGGCGGAGCTGACTCCCGTCCCTGATCAACATGTGGCGTGCCGAGGGGGCTTGCGGTACGACCCGGCCGTCATGCGCTCAGCAGGGCCTTGGTCCCTGAGACCCATCGCGGCAGTTCCCGGGGAGTGGGTGGATCGGCTGCCAGCCGTCCGGAATTCCATGGGGGTGGTCGATGTGCGCCCATATCAGCGCTCCCCCCACGACCCCGGGCACATGCCGGTTGGGTTCCGGCCTCGACATCAGCGTGCCCGTGCCGTGTTCAAAGGCGTCAGCCACCGCCTCCAGGTACTCCGCCACCGACGAGAGCTCCGTCGGGCCGCCAAGTTCCACACCCTCGTAATCGGCCCAACGCCCCACTCCCGACGGTGAGATGTACAGGCCGCTGTCGGGCGCGTCGTTGTCCGCCCCCAGCCAGGGAACCCAGTCCGCCACCGGACGCGGCGCCCCGCCCGCCGGGCCACCGGCCAGGGCTTCCCACGTCCCGCGCGCCTGTACCGCGTCATCCGGCCCCAACAGCACGTAATCGAGGAAGTCGTAGGCCGACAGGTCGCCGTCTTCGTCCCCCTCGACATCGACCCACTCCACACCGCCGCACATGCGCCACAAGGCCTTCAGCTCCTCGGGAAAACCGTGCCCGTGCGCGACGTACAACTGGGCCTCGGCAGCGGTGAGGACCTGTTCGTCGACCGGGGGAAGGATCGTCTCGGCGGACGCCGGGGCGTGAGCACGCAGCCACGTCTCGATCCGCTTCCAGGCCTCGACCACCCGGGCGCTCAAGAGCACCCCTCGTGTGACAGGACATCCAGCACGCGCATCACTCCGGTACTGCGTCTCAGCCCCGCCAGATCCAATCGCCGCTCTCCTCGTACCGCGTCCGTGATCTCTTGGTAGACGGCGGTACGCAGCAGCATGGAAGGACGTGCCGGGCGGGAGAACGGCAGTCCTGCCACCTCGCCGCTGACGGCCCCCGCCTGGATGTCGATCCAGTCGGTGGCCCCCCGCACCGAAAGCCGTTCGCTGACGGGACTCGTCGGGTCCGTGACGGTGAGCGTGAGGTGGGCACCCGACTCGAATCGTACATACGCGGCTGCCTGGACGTCGGCGTCCGGTGCTCCAACGCCCTGGGCAGGCGTCCTCACTTCGCGTGGCGTGCCCAGGATCTGGCAGGCGAGGTCGAGGTAGTGCACGCCTGCGGTGCGGGAGACCAGCAGGTTCGCCTCGGCGCCGGCGAACCGGTTCGGGTCTCCGTGCCAGATGTCCTTCGGCAGCGCGAAGCGGTGTTGCGCCATGACGCCCGCCAGTACCTCGGCCCGCTCGGTCAGGAACAGCAACTCGCACAGCTCGTGGGCGCTTTGGGCCGCAGGCACGTCCAGGAGGAGGTGTTTTCCTGCCGCCACCAGGGGCCTGAGCCATTGGCGTCGGTGCTCAGGGGGGCGGCACAGGGCGACGAGGCGGATCGACTCGTCGCCCAGGACCTGGCCCATGTCGCGCGTTTCCAGGCCGGCGGACCTGGCCACCGCGGCAGCCTCCCGGTCGTCCTCGACCACCGCCACGGGACACGCGCCGACCGTGCCGCCCAGGGCCTGCAGGTGCTGTCGCCCCGCCTCGCCGAAGCCGACGAGCGCCACCTTGATGTCGACCATCTCGTACGGATCGGCTTGCTCTGCTTGTGCCGCTTCTTCTGCTTGTGCTGGTTGCTCTGCCCGATGGGCTTGCTCTGCTTGCCTTGGCTTGTCTCCTTGGTACATGAGCCAACCACCCCTCATCCAGACGCAGATCACCCCCCGGGCCACCCTCCCCCATCAAGGCCCCCCGGTTCCCGGCGGCGCGCGGATGTCAGTGCCCCATGCCGCCACCGCCGTCCACGGGAATGACAGCACCGGTGATGTAACTCGCCGCCGGTGACGCGAGGAAGGCGATGGTGGCGGCGATCTCCTCGGGGCGGGCCAGGCGGCCCAGGGGTATCTGCCGTACGAGGCTCTCCCGCTGCTCGTCGGTGAGGCTTTCGATCATCTTCGTCTCGGTGAGGCCGGGGGCGACGACGTTGAAGGTGATGTTGCGGGAGCCGAGCTCGCGTGCCATGGAGCGCGCGAATCCGACGAGCCCCGCCTTGGAGGCGGCGTAGTTGGCCTGGCCGCTCTCTCCCCGCAGGCCCACCGCCGACGAAACCAGTACGACGCGGCCGAACTTGGCGCGCAGCATCGGCTTGGTGGCCTGCTTGACCACGCGGTACGTGCCCGTGAGGTTGGTGTCGAGCACGGACGTGAAGTCCTCCTCGCTCATGCGCATGAGGAGCTTGTCCCTGGTGATCCCGGCGCAGCACACCAGGACCTCCACCGGACCGTGCTCGTTCTCCACCTCTTTGAAGGCGGCCTGCACCTGGTCCGTGTCGGTGACATCGCACCGGATGCCGAACAGCCCCTCGGGGGGTTCACCCGTGCGGTACGTGACGGCGACACGGTCGCCCGCCGCTTGCAGGGCGCGGGCGGCGGCCAGGCCGATGCCGCGGTTGCCACCGGTGATCAGGACGGAGCGGGTCACGAGGAGCCTTTCTCGAAGTGCTGTGGAACGTGCTGGTGGAGCAGGTATGACGGCTGGTGGGTCGCGGCAGGTCAGACGGCGGTCGCGGCGACGCCCGAGCGGGTCAGCTGACGGCTGATCATGGCCGCGGTGTCCATCACGGCCTCGATGAAGCGGTTGCGGACGGCGGGGCTGCGTACCTGGCTGTGGGTGGCCAGCAGACTGACGGCACCGGCCACGGCCGAACCACGCCACAGGGGTGCGGCGATGGCGTCCCTGCCGAGCAGGAGCGAGGGCCCCAGGGCATAACCGTCCTGGCGGATGCGCGCGAGCTGCGGCCGCGCCGCGGTGACGTCCCCGAGGCACGCCTGGATCGCCCACCCCGGCGGGTCCGCCTCCAGCGGAGCGCGCCACAACGTCTGGAGAATCGCGTGCGGGGTGGCGTGCAACTGCTGCGCGTGGGCGCCCAGGGCCTGCTCGGCGTGGATGCGCATCGGGGTGCCGATGAGGAGGGGTACGTACGCCAGAGCGATGTGCCCGGTGCGTGACTGTAGTGTGATCAGTTCGGCGCGAACAGTAGCCGACCCCGTGCCGGTCGGTGGACCGGACGAGTCCGAGAAGGAGCCGGAGAAGAGATGCGGTGCCTCTACGAGGGAGTAGTGGCCGCGTGGCCCTTGCCGCTGCACGGCCCCTTCGCCGACCAGCGCCTGGACGTAGCGGTGGACGGTGGGGGCAGGCAGGCCGGCCCGCGCGGCGACGGAGGTCAACGGGTGCGCCCCGGGGCCCAGTTGATGCAGAGCCCGCAGGACCGCGAGCGTACGCCCCACGGAGCCACCCCTGGACTCCGAGGGCATGGCGGCGGGCGTCTGCAACGCGAACTCCCCCTTGCAGCTGTGGATCGCCGCGTCTGCCGCAACGCGGTCGGATCTGAGGAGTCATTGTCGCGGCAGCCCCTCCCGCACCACCAGGACCAGTTTTTTCCTGTCGTCGAATTTCAGGAAGGTTCTCTTCCGGTATATGGGCCGGGCCGGGCCGGTCGTCGGCACAGGAGGGGGTGAACGGTGGACAACAAAGCGGCTCTGCGGCAACTGCTGCAGTGGAAGCGGAAACAAGTTGATCCCTCGACCCTCGGCTGGCCCCCGCGCACCGGACGTGGCCGCCGCTCCACCGGCCTCTCGCAGGCACAGGTCGGACAGCTCCTCTACGTGTCGGAGCGGACCTACGCCCAGCTGGAGCGCGGCGAGATGGCCTCGCCCACACCCGAGTTCCTCGACCGGGTGTCCAAGGTGCTGCAGCTGCACGAGCGGGAGCGCATAGCGCTCTACGTCTACTCCGTGGGCCACGAGCCGCCCCATCCGCAGGATCCACTGGCCGGCACGAACGTACCGCCCGGCTGGAAAGTGGCGGTGGAGGGGATCAAGGGACAGCCCTGCTACGTCAACGACGTCGCGTGGAACGTCCTCGCCTGCAACGACGACTTCATCCGCATGTTCCCGCGCCGCGCGGGAGACACCTCGCCCCCAGGGCTCCCCGAACAGAACCTCATGCGCTACATGCTGCTGCGGGAGGACACCAGGGAGCACCACATGGTCAATTGGCAGACGCAGTGGGCGATACCGCTGACCGCCCAGCTGCGCACCGCCGTGGCCACCCACCCGGAGAACGCGGATCTGCAGGATCTGGACCAGGAGGTCGACGCCGATCCGGTGGTGGGCCCCATCTACCGGACACGGCATGTCGCCTATGTGCACCCCAACGGCGACACACGCAAGATGCGGTACAACGCGTACGGGTGTCCGGGCGAGGAAGCGTCCTTGGACCGGTGCTGTGACCAGCACGCTCCCTCGCGCGTGGGCGACGTCACCATGTGTACGGCGATGCCGCTCGGCTCGCCCGGCGCACGGTTCACGATGCTGGTCTTCAAGCCCGACCCGGTCATCCGTTCCGCTGAGTGAAACGGCGGCCCCGGTTCATTCCGGCCGTTGGAACCGGGGCCGACCCGGCGGGCTTGCGCGCTGCGTCCGCCGTGACTGCCGCGCTTTGATGGTCACGCCTCGTGCGCCGAACCCAGAGCGGGTGTGTGTGTTCGGGGAGCCGGAACGGTCGCCCCCGGCCGTGCCACGCATGGTCGGGTGCCGCCTTGGCAGAGGGGAGCCTTGGCCCGGGGGGGGGGACGGCCGCACGCCTCAGGCGACCGGCAGCTCTCGGGGTTCGGTGTGCTGGTCGAAGGCCCACTGGGCGGCGCTGTGCGCGAGTTCGATGACGGTGTGGTCGGGACCTGCGGCCCGAAGGTGCCCGTACTCGAGGGCTATGACGATCATGAGTCGCTCCGGGAGGCCGAGGTGCGGGTAGAGGCCACGGCGGAAGATGTCGTCCATGGCCTCGCGGGCCGTGAGACCGCTCTCGAACCGCAGCCGGATCTCGCTCTGCATGGTGCGCAGGTAGTCGATGTGCTCGCTCAGGTCGCCGGGCCCCTTGAGCCCGCCGTGCCCGGGAACGATGACCCGCGGCGAGAGGCCCAGAATGGTCTCGTTGGCGTCGATGACGCTCTGCAGCGGCCCTGACCAGTGCGGAGGATGGTCCTCGGGGAAGAAGACGTCGCCCGCGCAGACCACGTCGCCCACCCGGGCGATCAGGTCGCCCGCGTGGTGCGCGGGGCCGACCTCGATGAGCTCGACCTCCGTCTCCCCGACCGTGAAGACGTGCTTTCCGCTGAAGGTGGACGTGGGCGGGGTCACCCGGGCGGAGAGGAAGTCGAAGACACCGAAGTGACGGCGCAGGTACCAGCCGAGCGCACCGTCGGGGGGTGTCTCGTTCAGCAGGTGGTGCATCTCCTGGGGGGTCGGCTCGTGCGCCAGGTGCTCGTGGCCGGAGCGGGTGGTGATGATGTCCGCGCCGGGGAACAGGTGGTTTCCCCAGCTGTGGTCGCCGTTGGCGTGCGTGTTGACCACGGTGCTCACGTGTCGCGTGCCGAGGACCGGACGGGCGGCCCGGATCATCGCGTCGGTCAGCGGCTCGTCGTAGGGGGTGTCGATGAGGGCGGCGTCGTCGCCGGAAACGATCCAGAGGCAGTTGGCGAATCCCCAACTGCCGCCGCCGGACGGCATCCACACGTGCAGCCCGGCGGCGTTCGGGATCGGGGTGAGCTGGTTGGGGAGATTCATCGGCGCATTCTTGCCGAAGATGACTCCCCACGTCGTGTGGCGTAGGGCACACGACGCCATGGCAACGGCCATGAGCCGGTGGGGCCTTGGCTAGTCTGCTCGGGTGACCGTCGAACTGACCCTGCTGCCGCGTGTCGCGCATCGCGGGCAGGAGGTCACCGCGCCCCGGCTCCGCGGCCTGCTCGCGCTGCTCGCGGGTGACCTGCGCACGGGATGCGGCATCGAGCGGCTGGTGGCGGGGCTGTGGCCGGAGGCCTTGCCGGAGCGGCCGGGAAAGGCACTGCAGGTTCTTGTGTCCAGGGCGCGGGCGCAGTTGGGCGGCGACGTCATCGCGAGCACACCCACGGGCTACCGGCTCGCCCTCGCCGAGGACCAGGTCGACAGCTCGGCCCTGCTGCTGCACGCCGCCGTGAGCGCGGAGCGGGCCAGGGCCGGGGATCACGCGGGAGGTCTGGCCGCGGCCGAAGCCGGGCTCGCCCTGTGGGACGGTGCCCACGGCGGGTCGGCCGGCATCGACGACCCCGTCGCCGCGTTGCGCGCCGAACGTGCCCCCGTCCGCGCCGCTCTCGTACGCGCGCAGGGCCTCGCGCTCGCCCGCCTCGGGCGGCATGCGGAGGCGGCCGGTCCGCTGGCCGGGGCCGCCGCGGAGTATCCGCGCGACGAGGAAGTGCTCGCCGAGTCACTGCGCTCAGAGGCGGCGACGGCGGGCCCGGCCGCCGCCCTCGCCCGCTACGAGGCGTACCGCCGTGACCTGCGCGAGGCGCTCGGCACCGACCCCGGTCCCGGACTCAGGTCCGTGCAGCGGGAGTTGCTGCGTGCCGGGGCCCCGGTGGTCCGCCACGGTGTGCCGCACGAGCCGAATCCGCTCCTCGGACGCGCTGCGGACATCGCCGCGGTGGAGCGGCTGTTGGGCGTCTCACGCGCCGTCACCGTCGTCGGGCCCGGCGGCCTCGGCAAGACCCGGCTCGCCCACGCCGTCAGCCGCCGGGCCGTACAGCGCGTGGTGTACTTCGTGCCGCTCGCCGCCGTCACCGCCGACGCGGACGTGGCGACAGAGGTGGCCTCCGCGCTCGGCGCGGGCGAGAGCCGGCACGGCGTGGTGAGCGGCCACACCGCGGCCGACCCGGTGTCCGGCATCCTCGGCGTGCTCGGCTCCGGGCCCGCCCTGCTGGTGCTCGACAACTGCGAGCAGGTCATCCGGGGCGTCGCCGGCCTCGTACGGGCCCTGGTCGCCTCCTCGAAGGAGCTGCGGGTGCTCGCCACCAGCCGGGCCCCGCTGGAGCTCACCTCCGAAACGGTGTACGCACTGCCGGAGCTCGATCTCACCACCTCGGTCGAGCTGTTCACCCAGCGCGCCCGGGCCGCCAGGACGGGGGTGGAGCTGGCGCCGGACGCGGTGGCCGGGCTCTGCCGCCACCTCGACGGGCTGCCGCTCGCCGTGGAGCTGGCGGCGGCGCGGGTGCGGGTGTTCTCGGTGCCGGAGATCGCCCGCAGGCTCGGCGACCGGTTCACGCTGCTGCGGGGCGGGGCGCGGGACACTCCGGAGCGCCACCGCACGCTGCACGCGGTCGTGGAGTGGAGCTGGAACCTGCTCACGCGGGACGCGAGGGCGGCCCTGCGCACGCTGTCGGTCTTCCCCGGCGGCTTCTCGGGGGCAGCGGCGGAGCACGTGCTCGGCGAGGATGCGCTGATGCTCCTTGATCAGCTGGCCGCCCAGTCGCTGCTCACCGTCGTCGACACCCCGGCCGGTGTGCGCTTCCGGATGCTGGAGGCCGTACGCGAGTTCAGCGCGGCCCGCCGTACGGACGCCGGCGAGGAGGACGAGGCCGTGGGCCGGTTCCTCGCCTGGGCACGGGACTTCGGGGTCGAGGCCCACGACATGATCTTCGGTCCGGAACCCTCCCCCGGCTCCCGTCTTCACCAGCCCCGGGGCGGTCCCCTCCAGGCCCGGGAGCGGATCAGGGCCGAGCAGGACAACCTCGTGCCGGCCCTGCGGCACGCCCTGGCCCGCGCGGACCGCCCCACGGTCGCCGCCCTCGCCGCCGTACTCGCCGCCCTGTGGTCCACCGACTCCAACTACCCCCGTCTGGCCGCCCTCGCCGCCGACACGGGCCCACCGCTTTCGCACTACCGCCCCGGGCCCGAGTACGTCGAAGTCGCGCGCACAGCGGCGGTGTTGTGTGCGGGGGGCCTGTTCATGAACTACGGACCGCACGGCGTACGGCAGCTCGTCACCCTGCGTCGGCTCCCCGCGGCCCCGCCGGACACCCTGCCGCGCGCCACCGCGGTGGTCCTGAGCGCACTTCCCGAGATGCGTCCGCCCGACTACGCCGTGCTGCGCGCACTCTGCGCCGATGAGCAGCCCCTGGTCGCCGGTATCGCCGAATGCGTGGCCAGCTACGTCTGGGAGTACGAGCACGACATCGACCGCGCGCTCGCCTCGGCCCACCGGATGATCGGCGCGCTGGCTCCGGTCGACCAGCCACCCCTGCAGCTCATGGGCCATTCCCGGCTGAGTGAACTGGCCTTGCGGACGGGGCACGGCGAGACCGCCCACGAGCACCTCAGGGCGGCTCTGCGGGCGCTGCCGCGGCTCGGTGACGAGCTCGACCACATCGGCATCCGCTCGGCCCTGGTCCTGGCCTGCCTGCAGCGCGGCGACCTCGACGAGGCCGAGTACTGGCTGCGGCAGACCGAGGGCGACAGCACCCCGCCGGATGACGACTTCTACAGCTCCGCCCTCGGCGGCCGCGCCGAGCTCACCCTCGCCCGCGGGCACACGGAGGCCGGTCTTGGCCTGTGGCGCGGCGCCGTGGAGCGGATGCACGAGGCGGCCCCGATACATGGCGGCGACCCGTGGCTCGACCCGTGGGCGCTTCAGATCCAGTCCGCGGCGGTGACGGCGCACGCGCACGCCGGCCGGCTCGATCTGGTCGCGGAACCGGTCGACCGGCTGTGGCAGCGGCTGCGGACGCTGCTCGAAGGCCCGCCCCGCTCGCCCTTGGAGCTGCCCGTGTTCGGGACCGTGCTGCACGCGCTCGGCATGGCCGCGCTCGCCTCCGGTGACACCTCCGCCGTCCGGACGATCGCGCTGGCCGAACGGCTGCGGGTGCTACGCGAGTTCCAGCCGACGATGTCCGCGGCCCGCGCCCGGCAAGCGGCCGAGGACGCCGACCGGGCGGCGTACCGCGACGCGGTGTCACGGTACGCCGCCCTGAAGCGGGACCAGCTGTGGGTGGCGGCCCGTGCGCTTATTTCGGATCGCGGTTGAACAGGGCGGTCGACCAGCGGTAGCCGAGCGCGGCCAGCGCCAGGCACCAGACGATCGTGATCCATCCGCTGTTGCCGATCTCGCTGCCGAGGAGCAGGCCGCGCAGGGTCTCGATGGCCGGGGTGAACGGCTGGTGTTCGGCGAAAGGCTGGAACCAGCCCGGCATCGAGTCGACCGGCACGAAGGCGCTGGAGATGAGCGGCAGGATCATGAGCGGCAGCGCGTTGTTGCTCGCCGCCTCGGCATTCGGGCTCGCCATCCCCATCCCGACCGCGATGCAGGTGAACGCCAGCGCGACGAGAGCAAGCAGTCCGAGCGCCGCGAGCCACTCCAGGACCGTGGCGTCGATGGACCTGAACCCGATGGCCACGGCGACGGCACCCACGAGCAGCACGCTCAGGACGGCCTGCAGCACGCTGCCGACGACGTGTCCGACGAGCACCGAGCCGCGGTGGATGGCCATCGTGCGGAAGCGGGCGATGATGCCTTCGGTCATGTCCATCGAGACGGACACCGCCGTTCCGGCGGGGGTGGCTCCGAGGGTCATCAGCAGGATGCCCGGGACCAGATAGGCGACGTAGTCCGCGCGCTCGGCGCCGCTGCCGCCGATGCCCGCGCTCATCGTTTCGCCGAACACGTAGACGAAGAGCAGCAGCAGGACGATCGGTGTCAGCAGGATGTTCAGGGTGAGAGAGGGGTAGCGCCGGGCATGCAGGAGGTTGCGGCGCAGCATCGTGGTCGAGTCGCGTACGGCAAGGGGGAGAGAGCTCATCGGGCGGACTCCATGGCCTGGTCGGGGGCGACAGCGCTGTCGGCGGTGAGGGCGAAGAACACGTCGTCGAGGTCCGGGGTGTGCACGGTAAGTTCGTCCGCCTCGACGTCGGCCGAGTCCAGCCGGTCGAGGACGGCGCGCAGCTCGCGCTGGCTGCCGT
This sequence comes from Streptomyces sp. NPDC054872, assembly GCF_053610705.1. Lineage (NCBI taxonomy): Bacteria > Bacillati > Actinomycetota > Actinomycetes > Kitasatosporales > Streptomycetaceae > Streptomyces > Streptomyces sp. NPDC054872. The sequence goes on from NZ_JBSGYY010000040.1 coordinate 67,234, forward strand.
CACTCGGGAGTTGAAGAGTGAGGGCCTGGTCGTCGCGGGTTACGTCGTGCAGGGCGAGGGCGGCGGACCGGTAGGCGGCCGGGTCGGTGAACCGCAGCCGCACATGGCCGCCCGGGATGAGCCGCTTGAGCTCGTCTGAGCTGCCCTCGGCGGCGATCCTCCCCCCGCTCAACACCGCGATGCGGTCGGCCAGTTCGTCGGCTTCCTCCAGATACTGGGTGGTGAGAAAGACGGTCACCCCGCCCGCGACCAGCTCGCGGATGATGGCCCACATGTTGCGGCGGGAGCGGGGGTCGAGGCCGGCGGTGGGCTCGTCGAAGAAGATGATCCGCGGGTTGCCGACCAGCGTCATGGCGATATCAAGGCGCCGCCTCATGCCGCCGGAGAAGGTGGAGGCGGGCTTCTTGGCGGCCTGGGTGAGATCGAGGCGCTCCAGGAGTTCGGCGGCGACCCGGCGTCCCTTACTTCTGGGCAGGTGGTGCAGGTCGGCCATCAGGAGCATGTTCTCCTCGCCGGTGATCAGTCCGTCAACGGCGGAGAACTGGCCGGTCACGCCGATCGCGGCGCGCACCGAATGCGGGTCGGCGGCCAGGTCGTGGCCGCCGACACGCAGGTCACCGGCGTCGGCGGTGATGAGGGTGGAGAGGATCTTCACGGCGGTGGTCTTGCCCGCGCCGTTCGGGCCGAGCAGGGAGAAGACGGTGCCGGCAGCTACCGCCAGATCGATGCCGTCCAGGACCGTCTTGTCCCCGTAGGCCTTGCGCATCCCCGTGGCCGCGATGGCGAGTGAGGACGCTGTCGTCGATGCAGCCGATGCAGCCGAGGTCGTCGAAGTAGTCGTTGGCGTCATGCCGCAGAGGTTGCGGCAAGGCGCCTTCAGCGCGGTTTCACCAGGGTTTCAGCGCGCGACCTCGGCCCGGCTCTGTCTCCTCTGTCTCCTCGATCAGCCCGCCCGTCGGCACCTGCTGGATCAGCCCGCCGGTATCTCCTCGATCCGTTCGCGGTTGAGCAGGTACGTGGGCAGGTAGGGCTGCGGCATGGCGACGGGGAAGCCGTAGTCGTACGCGAGGCTCGCCATCGCGAGGACCCCCAGCGCCACCCGGGCGCGCGGCGCCGCCGAGTCGCCCCAGTAGGAGCGGTGGTGGTCCACGGCTTCGGCCAGGGCCTTCGCGAAGGCGTCGTGGTCGCGGGCGATCAGACGGTGGAAGAGCGCGACGGGCTGGTAGTCGATCAGGTCCGCGAAATCCTTGGGCGTGTGGGTCAAGGACTCCGGATGAGACGTTTCCATGGTGGCGAGCAGCTTGGCCACGACGTCGTCCATGTTGCGCTCGGACCAGTAGGTCTGCAGGGTGTCGATCCAGTGCAGGACGTACGCGTCGACGGAGTCGTCCTGCCGCAGCACCTCAAGGGGTACCTGGCACAGGCGGTCGGCCCGTTCCGTCTGACGGCAGGCGACCGCCGCGTAGAAGGCATCGAGCCAGGCGCGGGCCTGCGCGGGCGGCGCGGCAGGGATCGCGGGCAGCTGCCGCACGATGTCCTCGCCCAGTCGGCACTCCTGAGCCCGCGCACCGGCGAACAGTGCCGTGCCGAGCTGTACGGAGACGGCCCAGGCGTCCCAGGTGTCGACGTGCGACGCCTGGGGGTCGGCGGCGCAGTGGGCGTGGGCGAGCGTGAGGGCCGAGGCGAAGGCGTCGCCCGGCCCGGCCGGGTTCTCGGCGACACCGGCCAGGGCGTCGGCCGTGGCGCGGGTGAGAGCGGCCACGTCGGACGCCTTGGCGGCGGTGGCGGTGTCGAGCCGGCCGGCCCGGTCGAGGCGGACCAGCCCCTTCATGCGACCGAGCAGTTCCGGCGGCGGCTGCAGGGAGAAGGAGCGGGTGTCGTGGTCGATGACCGTGATCGACGTCAGGCGGCCCCGGTGCCACCAGTAGACCCTCGGGGACAGTGAGCCCGGGCCGTCCTCATGGGCGCCGAGGCCGTACGCGGCAAGGCTGTTGATGGCGTCGGCCACCGAACCGTCGGCGATCGGGTGGTAGGCCAGCAGGTGCCGGGTGGGCACGACGAAGAGGGCTCCGGCGTCCGGGAGCGACTCACCGGTGACCTGCCGGACCGTTTCCGACAGGTACAGCGCCTTGCTGGCGACGAACGGGGATTCGCCGTACAGGGAGTGCAGAACCGCCCCTCCCTCGGTGGGCACTTCGTCGTGCTCGACGGGGACGCGCATCAGGTTCGCGTACGCCGCCTGCCCCAACTCCTCGGTCCCGGCGCGCTCCACGTCGGGATCGGTCAGCATGCGCACGCTGGTGGGCATGTCGAGGGAGTAGGCGAAGACAAGTCCCTCGGCCACCACGCGCGCGTACCTCATGGCACCGGCGATCTCCGGCGTGAGCGAATCCGTGGGCAGCAGCCGCGCGTGCACGCCACGGAGGAGTTCAGCGGGGCTCTCGTCGCCCTTGCTTCCCTCCGACAGGTGGCCGAAGTGGGCCGCGACCATCTCGGGCCAGTGCGCTTCCGGCGCCTGACGGCACCTCTGCGCCAGGTTGTGCAGAAAGTGGGTGTGCCCCTCCTGCGCGTACGGAGCGGCGAGTGCCCTCAGGCGGTTGGCCTGGCCGGTGGTCAGCATCGGCAGCTCGTGATCGGGACCGTCCGACATGCCAAAAGTGTTGTTCTCGTTCACCGTTGCGACTCTACGATCTCTGTGCGGGCGGATCTGACGCCGGGTCGGGAGAGGAGGGCTGGTCAGCGAAACCGGTCGGGGACCCGTGTCAGGGAGTGTCGCCGGACCAGTCCCAGCGACGGCGCCGGTCACCGGGCCGTGGGTCGTACATCGCTCGCCCGCCGGCACCGAAGTGCCCCAGCTCCGTGGGCAGGGCGACACTCGTCTCCGTCTCGCCCTCGGTCCAGCCGGTTATGTCGAGCAACAGGCCGTCCAGGGGGCCACCGACCAGCTCGCCGTAATCCCGCCCGGGCTGCGGGCCCCGGCGAGGGTCGTCGTGGTCCTGGCCGTAGACCCGGCCGCGCAGCAACTCCTCGTCCCTGTCCATGCCTCCCACCCTGCCAGCCGCCACTGACAATCCGGCCCGTGCCCGCCTGGGCACGGCTCCGGGCCTCACTCCCCGCCCGGCAGCGGCAGCTCCGGGTGGTGGCGCAGGGCTTCCAAAACCGCGCGGACCGCCGCGCGAGGCGGCGAGCCGTGGCGGATCGCCGCGGTGATGGTGCGCGTCATGGGAGTGGCGAGTTCCCTGGTCGCGACGTCGTAGCGGCGGTCGACCGCCAGGCCCGGCAGCAGCGCGATCGAGAGTCCGGCCTCGACGTGCTGCAGGGTCATCATGTAGTTGCTGAACCGGCACACCACACGCGGCTCGAAACCGGACCGGCGGCACAGGCGCAGCGCGAGATTGGCCATGTACGACTGCGGGATGTCGAATGCCCACGCCTCGTCCGCGTACGCCGCGAGGTCCACGGCGCCGCGGCCGGTCGCCGGGTGACCGGGCGGGACCACCAGCAGGACGGGGTCCATGGCCAGCGGCACGATGTCGATGTCCGGTCCGAGCGGCAGCTCGTCGAAGTCCGTGGTGGTGATGATGATGTCCGCGTCGCCGCCGCGCAGCGCGGGCATGCTCGCGTGCGGCTCCAGCTCGAGGAGCTCGACGTCGAGGTGCGGATGCTCGCGTGCGAGGCGGCTCACCGCGGGCACGGCCATGGTGTGGATCGCGCTCTGGAACGCCCCGAGCCGCACGAGGCCGGCCGGTTCCTCGCCGAATCCGCGCAGCTCCGCCTCCACGCTGCTCATGTGGTCGAGGATCGCCCGCGCCCGGCGGGCGAGGATCAGTCCTGCCGGGGTGAGCCGCACCCGGCGCCCCGTCCGTTCGAGCAGCCGGGTGCCTGTCTCGGACTCCAGCACGGCGAGCTGCTGGGACACGCTCGACGGGCTCAGATTGGCGGCCTGGGCGACCGCCCGCACGGTGCCCAGCGTGTCGAGCCGGCTCAGCAGTTGCAGCCTCCAGGGGTTCATCACGCTCCCATTCTTGTGCGGTTTTACCGAACAGGAAAGCCGGAATCGTGAGATGGACGTGTCGCTCGGCTGCCGCCTACCGTCGGCGGTATGACCGCTTCGACCACCGCCCTGCCGTCCACCGACACCTTCTGGGCCGACGCCGAGAGGCATCTCGTGCGCTACGGCGGCGAGTTCACCCACGAGATCATCGAACGTGCCGCCGGGAGCTTCGTGTTCACCGCGGGCGGCCGGAAGATCCTCGACTTCACCTCCGGCCAGATGAGCGCGATCCTCGGCCACTCGCACCCGGAGATCGTCGCGACCGTCCAGCGGCAGGTCGCGTCCCTGGACCACCTCTTCAGCGGCATGCTCAGCCGCCCTGTCGTCGACCTCGCCCGGCGTCTCGCGGAGACTCTGCCCGCGCCCCTGGAGAAGGCGCTGCTCCTGACGACCGGCGCCGAGTCCAACGAGGCCGCCATCCGGATGGCCAAGCTCGTCACCGGCAAGCACGAGATCGTCTCGTTCGCGCGCTCCTGGCACGGCATGACGCAGGCCGCCGCGTCCGCCACCTACAGCGCGGGCCGCAAGGGCTACGGGCCCGGCGCGCCCGGCAACTTCGCCATCCCCGTGCCGAACACCTACCGGCCCGACTTCACCACGGACGACGGCTCCCTGGACTGGCGGCGCCAGCTGGACTTCGCCTTCGACCTGATCGACGCCCAGTCGACCGGCAGCCTGGCCGCCTGCCTCGTGGAACCCATACTCAGCTCCGGCGGCATCATCGAGCCGCCGCCCGGATACTTCGCGGCTCTGCGGGCCAAGTGCCGGGAACGCGGCATGCTGTTGATCCTCGACGAGGCCCAGACCGGCCTGTGCCGCACGGGGACCTGGTACGCGTTCGAGCGGGACGGCGTCGTGCCCGACATCCTCACGCTGTCCAAGACGCTGGGTGCGGGATTGCCGCTGGCAGCCGTGGTGACCAGCGCCGAGATCGAGCGGGAGGCGTACGAGCGTGGCTTCCTGTTCTTCACCACGCATGTGGCCGACCCCCTGGTGGCCGCGGTCGGCAACACCGTCCTGGACGTCCTGACCCGCGACGGGCTCGACGAGCGCGCACGCTCGCTCGGCGCGTTCCTCCACCAGGGCCTTACGGACATCGCCACGCGGCACGCGGTCGTCGGCGACATCCGCGGCCGGGGTCTGCTCGCGGGGCTCGAACTCGTCGTGGACCGCGAGACCAAGCAGCACTCGAACGAGCTGGGCGCACGGGTCACCCGGCGCTGCCTCGAACTCGGCCTGCACATGAACATCGTCCAACTCGCCAACATGGGCGGAGTGTTGCGGATGGCCCCGCCGCTGACCGCCACCGAGGAGGAGCTGTCGCTCGGCCTGACGATCCTTGACCAGGCGATCGGCGAGGCCGCCGCTTCCCTCTGAGGCCCCATGGCGTCCTCGCGGGCCCGACCGGAGAACCGGTCGAGAGAGGCACTCGCCCGGCAGGTACCTACTTGGTACCTTGGACGTATGCCGTCTCTGAACGTGACTTTCACCGATGAGGAGCTCAAGGGTGTCCGCGCGGCAGCGGCGGCCGAGGGCAAGAGCCTCAAGCAGTATCTCCACGACCTCGGGGTCCGCGAGATGGAGCGCCAGAAGTTCGTCGCGGGCGCCTCTGCCTGGGCCGACCGGCTGCGGGCCGAGTTCGACGCGGCCAACCCCGAGGAGATCCCACCCTCCGCACGTCACGAGGGGTCCGCGGCCGCCTGATGGTTCTGTACGTAGACGTGTCCTGGCTGTTAGACGTCCAGGAGTTCGCGGTCGCCCCCGAGGACATGACGGTCTCGGACTACTCCGCCCTGGTCGCCGCGGTCGCCCGCCACAAGACGAAGCTGCCGACCCTGGAATCCGCCGACCCGGACGCCGCCTGGCGCGCCGCAGCCCTGCTGCACACCATCGTGCGCCTGGAGCCCCTGCCCTACCGCAACAGCCTGTACGCGGCGTTCGTCGCCGCCCAGTACATGGACCAGTCGGGCGAGGGCATCGATCCGCCCTACGGCGCGCTGTCCGACCTCATCCGCAAGATCCGCGACAGCCGGCTCAGCGTCTACGCCGTCGCCGATCAGATCAGGTCCTGGAAGGTCTGATCACCGGGCTCCGGAAGGTCTGATCACGGGGCTCGGTCGCGCGCACGGCGGAACCGCCCTCACTACCCCGAGAACGCGCTGCTCTTGAGGGATGCCAGCAGGTGGGCGGTGTCGTCGTACACCTCCGCCGCTCCGGCCTCGGAGAGGTCCTCTCGGGGGATGCCGCCGCTGAGCACGGCAAGGGGCGTGACACCCGCGCGCCGTGCGGCCTTCATGTCCCAGACCGAGTCGCCGACGAACACGCTGTCCTCCGCCTTCGCACCGGCCAGTTCCAGCGCGTGGGCGACGGGCTCCGCGGCGGGTTTGCCCTCCTCCACGTCGTCGGCGCTCGCCGTCGCGGTGATGACGTCGTCCGCGTCCACGGCGGCGCGCAACGCGTCGAGCTCGGCGCCGCCCGCGGAGGTGGCGAGGACGATGGTCCACCCGTCCCCCGCCAGGGAGCGCAGCAGCTGTCCCGCGTCCCGGAAGGCTTCGAGGCGGTCGAAGTGCGTGCCGTAGAGGGTCTTGTGCGCGGCACTGATGGCGTCGTCCTGCTCCGGATCGCGGTCCTCGCCGAGGAGGTGCTCGATCAGGTCGGTGCCGCCCAGGCCGATCGCGTGATGCACATCGCGCATCGAGACGTGGTGTCCCGCCTGCCGGAACGCCTCCCACCAGGCCGTCACATGAAGGTAGTTGGTGTCGACGAGCGTTCCGTCGACATCGAACAGGGCGGCACGCGTCACGAGGGTTCCCTTCATGGTCGGACGTGGGCTTTCACCGTAATAGCCCTACCGGCGGCACGCATGGCCGCCGCCTGCGCGCGCAGGCGGGTGAGGCTGCGACCCTGGCCCTGGGCCCGCCCCTGCCCTGCCCCGTGGCCCTGCCCACCGGGCGACACAGTGGCGCAAATGTGGCGGTCTGCCATTCCGCTTCGCGGGTACCCGGCGCCTCTCCCTACCGCTCGTGCCACCCGTTCCCGCCCGTTCCCCGACCGTTTTCCCGCCCCGGCGCCGAGGAGTCCCGCATGACGATGACGTTCCATCCCCGTGAGCAGCAAGGCGTTCCGTCGGAGCGGCACAGGGGCGCGGACCGGTGAGGGGGCGCTCTCTGCTCTCCGGGGCGCTGGTGGGCGTCGGGTTCGCCGCGTTCATCGACGAGATGGTGTTCCACCAGTTGCTGCACTGGCATCACTTCTACGACAAGGCGTCGAGCGAGGCCGGCCTCGTCTCCGACGGGATCTTCCACGCCTTCGGCTGGCTGGCGATGGTGGCGGGCCTGTTCCTGTACGCGGACCTGTGGCGCCGGGGCGCCCGGCACCTCACCGCCTGGTGGGCGGGCCTGTGCCTGGGTCTGGGCGGCTTCCAGCTGTACGACGGCACGTTCCAGCACAAGGCGTTGGAGCTGCACCAGATCCGCTACGGCGTGGACCTGGCGCCGTACGACTGGACCTGGAACGTGATCGCCGTGCTGTTCCTGCTCGCCGGCGCGCTGCTGCTGGTGCGGGCCCGCCGATGACGGCGGTGGTGCTGCTCGTGGCCGTGGGCTGTCTCGGCTATGTGGCGGCGGCCCGGCACTTGCGCCGGCGCGGCGACCGCTGGCCGCATCGGCGTGACACGGCGGTCTGCGCGGGCGGCGCGGTGTTCGCCGTCTCGACGGCCGCTCCGTGGGAGGGGTGGCCGCCGTTCACCGGGCACATGGTCACCCATCTGGGCGTCGGGATGGTGGCGCCCCTGCTGTTCGTGCTCGGCCGCCCGGTGACGCTGACGCTGCGCGCGCTGCCCGTCGGGCCCCGGCGCCGGCTTCTCTCCTGCGTCCGATCGCGGGCGGCGGCCCTGCTCGTGTGGCCGCCGCTGGCCGCGCTCGTCCACATCGCCGGGCTGTGGGCTGTGTACCGCACGCCGCTCATGGCTGCCGCGCATCACCGGCCGTGGCTGGACGCGCTCGTCAGCGTGCACCTCCTGGCCTCCGGCGTGCTGTTCTCCTTCGCCGTCCTGGCCCTCGACCCGCTGCGACACCGCGCCGGATTCGCGCTGCGCGGCGCGGCCCTGCTTGCCGCGTCCGCCGCGCACGGCATCCTGTCCAAGTCGCTCTACGTCGCGGGCCCGCCCGGCACCTCTTTCGCCTCGGCCGACCTGCATCGGGCGTCGTACGTCATGTATTACGGCGGAGACGTGGTCGGCATCGCGCTGGCGGTGATCCTGTGCCATCAGTGGTACACGGCCGAGGGCCGTGCGCTCGTACGAGCCAGGCGTGCCTCGGCTGCCGCGTGAGGGGGGCCTCGCGGGGTACCCGGCGTGCACCCCGTTCCCGGAATCCGGAGGCCCCATGTTGTCCCAGATCGTCACCGTGCCCAGCGGCGAGGGGGCACTCACCGGTGAACTGACCGTGCCGGACACGGTGTTCGGTGTAACGGTCCTCGCCCACGGCAGCGGCCCCTACCTGCGCAGCCCCCACAGCCGGGCCGTGGCCGGCACGCTGCACGACTCCGCGGTCGGGACGCTGGTCGTCGACCTGCTCAGCGCCGACGAGGCGGCCGCCGACAGGGCAACGGGGCGGCCGTACGGCGACGTCGACCTGCTGACGCACCGGCTGATCGCGTCGGTGGACTGGCTGGCCGCCCACGTCTCCGATCTGCCGGTCGGCCTGTTCTGCGCCAGCACGGGGGCAGCGGCCGCGCTCGGGGCCGCCGCCGCGAGGCCCGGCCTCGTGGACACCGTGGTCTGTCCCGACGGCCGTCCCGACCTGGCCGGGGACGAGGTGATCGGTCATCTGCACGCGCCGGTTCTGCTCATGGTCGGAGGGCGCGACACCGAGGTGCTGCGGCTGAACCGGGAAGCGGCCAACCGGATGCGCGTGCTCAGCCGGCTACGCGTGATCCCCGATGCCACGCATCTCTGCGAGGAGCCGGGGGCGTTGCACGAGGTCGCTTCCCTGGCGGCCCGCTGGTTCGCCGGGATGGGACAGACGCAGATCTGAGCGTCCGGCCGCCACACCTCCCGGCGGGTGGCGGGAGGCGTCGCGGTGGCCGCCGAGCCCCCTCTGTCCGACCCTCGCGGCCCACACTTGCCATGTGACTGGCATCACAGTGCGCCATCCCACATCCTCAGGTCATCATATGACCCGATCGCCGCACGGATTCAGAGCCGGACCGCGCCCCGAACGGCAGGACGTGGCCCGGCACAGCGAGACGAGGATGGGCATGAACGACCAGGACAGGCCGGCACGGCCGCGCGCGGGCGTGGTGGGGCTCGGGGCCATGGGGCTCGGCATGGCACGCAGCCTGCGGGACGCCGGCTTCGACGTAGGCGTCCATGATGTGCGCCCCGACGTGGCGGCGGCCTTCGCCGCGGACGGCGGCACCGACTTCGCATCCGCCGGTGACCTCGCGGCCTCCGTCGACGTCCTGGTCGGCGTCGTGGTCAATGCCGCACAGGTCGAGTCGGTCCTGTTCGGCGACGGCGGCGCGGCCGAGCGCATGCACCCGGGTTCCGTCTACGTCATGTGCTCCACGGCCGACCCCACCTGGTCCGCCGATCTGGAGCAGCGCCTGGCCGAGCGCGGCGTGCTCTACCTGGACGCACCCATCTCGGGCGGGGCCGCCCGCGCGGCAACGGGGCAGCTCACCATGATGACTTCGGGCGCCCCCACCGCGTACGCGATCGCCGATCCGGTGCTGGAGGCCATGAGCAGCACGGTCTACCGCCTGGGCGACCGGGCGGGAATCGGCTCCAAGGTGAAGGTCGTCAATCAGCTGCTCGCGGGGGTGCACATCGCCGCGGCGGCCGAGGCCATGGCGCTGGGCATCAAGGCGGGCGTACCCGCGGAGGCGCTCTACGAAGTGATCACGCACAGCGCGGGCAACTCATGGATGTTCGAGAACCGCATGGCGCATGTGCTCGCCGGCGACTACACGCCGCTGTCCGCGGTCGACATCTTCGTCAAGGACCTGGGCCTTGTGCTCGACGCGGCCCGCCCGGAGAAGTTCCCCCTCCCCCTGTCGGCCACCGCCCATCAGATGTTCCTGCAGGCGTCCGCCTCCGGTCTGGGCGGCGAGGACGACAGCGCGGTGATCAAGATCTTCCCCGGGATCGAGCTGCCCGGGCAGGAGGAGAACTGACATGGGAATCCGACTCGGTTGCATCGCCGACGACTTCACCGGCGCCACGGACCTGGCCAACAACCTGGTGCGCGCCGGAATGCGCGTGGTCCAGCTGATCGACGTACCGCCCGCAGGCGTCGAAGGGCCCGCCGACGCCGACGCCGTCGTCATCGCGCTCAAGTCCCGGACCACCCCGGCCACCGAGGCGGTCGCGGCCTCGCTGCGGGCGCTGCGGTGGCTGCGCTCCGCGGGCGCCGAGCAGATCTACTTCAAGTACTGCTCGACCTTCGACTCGACGCGGGCCGGCAACATCGGTCCCGTCACCGAGGCCCTGATGGACGCCCTCTGCACCGACTTCACGGTCGCGACCCCGGCGTTCCCCGACAACGGGCGCACCGTGTTCAAGGGACATCTCTTCGTCGGTGACGTACTCCTGGGCGAGAGCGGCATGCGGCATCATCCGCTGACCCCGATGACGGATTCCAACCTGGTGTCCGTGCTCGGTGCGCAGACCGCCCGCCCGGTCGGCCTCATCGACCACACCGTGGTCGCCGCCAGCGCGGAGGCGATCGGGGAGCGCGTCGAGACGCTGCGCAAGGAGGGTGTCGGCGCCGCGATCGTCGACGCCGTCTCGAACGACGATCTTCTGCGGCTCGGTGCGGCGGTCAAGGACCTGCCGTTGGTGACCGCGGGGTCGGGTCTGGCGATCGGTCTGCCGGCGAACTGGGGGTTCCAACCGTCGCCCGCCGCCGCCCAATTGCCGCCGCCCGCGGGCCATCAGGCCGTCGTCTCCGGATCGGTGTCCACTGCCACCAACGGTCAGGTCCAGGCGTTCCTGGACAGCGGGCGGCCCGCGTTCAGCGTGGATCCGTTGCGGATCGCGGCCGGTGAGGACGTGGCCGGGCAGGCGCTTGCCTTCGCCGCCGAGCGGCTGGCTCAAGGGCCGGTCCTCGTCTACTCCACCGTGACGCCCGACGCGGTCAAGGACGTCCAGGGCCGTCTCGGCGTCGCCGAGGCCGGTGAGCTCGTCGAGCGGACCCTGGCCCGCGTCGCCCAGGGGCTCGTCGAGTTGGGTGTCCGCCAACTCGTCGTCGCCGGTGGTGAGACCTCGGGCGCGGTGGTGCAGGCGCTCGGCGTGACGGGCCTGCGCATCGGTCCGCAGATCGACCCGGGCGTGCCCTGGTGCGCCGCGGCCCTGCCCGACGGCGACCCGCTGCACATCACGCTGAAGTCGGGCAACTTCGGCGGTCCCGACTTCTTCACCGCGTCCTTCGCCCGCCTCGGCCGGGAGACGGCATGACCGACCCGCTGAGCGCTGCCACCGGCGATCCGGACGGTGTGGACGCGGCGCGCGCAGAGATCGTCCGGGTGGGCACGAGCCTGTTCGCGCGGGGCTACGTCCACGCCAGTGCGGGCAACATCAGCGCGCGGGTGGGCGACTCCCACCTGATCACGCCCACCGACGCCGCCCTTGGCTTCCTGGAGCCCGAGCGCCTCGCGCTGGTCGATGCCGCAGGCGATCAGGTCGCGGGCGACCGCGCCAGCAAGACCCTCGCCCTGCACCGCCGTATCTGTGCCGCCGACCCCACGGCACGGTTCGTCGTCCACACCCACTCCACGCATCTCGTCGCGCTCACCCTGGCCGGCGTGTGGCGTCAGGACGACGTGCTTCCGCCCCTCACGCCGTACTACGTCATGAAGGTCGGGCACGTCCCGCTCATCCCCTACCACCGGCCGGGAGATCCCCGCGTGGCCGACCTGGTGACCGGCCACATCACTGATCGTGCAGCGGGACGCACGCCGATCAGGGCCGTGCTGCTCGACCGTCTCGGCCCCGTGGTCTGGGGTCCGGACGCCGCATCCGCTCTCGCCGTCCTCGAAGAACTCGAGGAAACGGCACGCCTCTGGCTCCTGACCGACCGTCGCCCCGAGCCGCTCCCCTCCCCTGCTCTCGACGAACTGAAGGCCGTGTTCGGCGCCTCCTGGTGACCGCGCCCCGCCCGTCGGAGAATCCCCTGAGCCGCAGTAAGGATTCCGCATGTCCACGTCCACCGAGACGGCCGAGACCCCCGAACTCGTCCGTGAGAACGCCGTGTTCCGCAAGGTCGTTCTCCGCATCGTCCCCTTCCTGATCCTCTGCTACGTCTTCTCCTATCTGGACCGCGTCAACGTCGGCTTCGCGAAGCTGCAGATGTCCGACGACCTGGGCCTGAGCGAGGCGGCGTACGGCCTCGGCGCCGGACTGTTCTTCATCGGCTACTTCATCTTCGAGGTCCCCTCGAACCTGATGCTGCAGCGCGTCGGAGCGCGCACCTGGATCGCCCGCATCATGATCACGTGGGGCCTGGTCTCGGGCGCGTTCTCGTTCGTCACGAACGAGACGACGTTCTACGTGCTCCGCTTCCTCCTCGGAGCCGCGGAGGCGGGCTTCTACCCCGGCGTCATCCTGTACTGCACCTACTGGTTCCCCTCCCACCGCCGGGCCCGCGTGATCGCGATGTTCATGTCGGCGATCCCCGTGGCCGGCATCTTCGGCAACCCGCTCTCCGGCTGGATCATGGACACCTTCGACGGGGCCGGCGGATGGCACGGCTGGCAGTGGATGTTCCTCTTGGAAGCGATTCCCGCGCTCCTCATCGGTGTCGCCACGATGTTCTACCTCGACAACGGCGTACGCAGCGCCAAGTGGCTCTCCGACGAGGAGAAGGACATCGTCGAGGCGGCGATCGCACGGGACACCGCCCACCAGAAGCACGGCCGGGTCTGGGACGGCTTCCGTGACCCCAAGGTGTGGCTGATGTGCCTCATCTACTTCTGCTTCGTGATGGGCCAGTACGCCCTGACCTTCTGGATGCCCACCTTCGTCAAGTCGTCCGGCATCGACGACACCTTCACGATCGGCGTGCTCAGCGCCGTGCCCTTCGTGGCCGCGCTGATCGCCATGAACCTCTTCGGACGCTCCGCGGACAAGCGCCGCGAACGCCGCTGGCACCTGGTCGTCCCGAGCCTCATGGGCGCCGTCGGCTTTTCCCTGGCCGCCGGATGGAGCGGATCCACCGTGCTGTCCCTGGTCGCCCTGTCCTTCGCCGCGGCCGGCGTGCTGACCTGCGCTCCGCTGTTCTGGTCGCTGCCCACCGCGTTCCTCGGCGGCACCGCGGCGGCGGCCGGGCTCGCCCTGATCAACTCCGTGGGCAACCTGGCAGGCTTCGTCAGCCCGTACATGATCGGCGGCCTCAAGGACGCCACCGGCTCGACCTCCGTCCCGATGTACGTCCTCGCCCTGAGCCTGGTGATCGGCGCGGCCGCCGTGCTGACCACCAAGAAGGACGTCGTCAACCGCTGACCGGGCCCGGCCCGGCCCCACCGCAGGAGCAAGCATGCCGAGGTTCGCCGCGAACCTGTCCATGATGTACACCGAGCACGACTTCCCCGACCGCTTCGCCGCCGCGTCGGCCGTCGGCTTCGAGGCCGTCGAGTACCTCTTCCCCTACGCCCACGAAGCCGCCGAGCTGCGCCGCCTGCTGGACGACCACGGGTTGCGCCAGGTGCTGTTCAACGCGCCGCCCGGCGCCTGGGACTCCGGGGAGCGGGGCATCGCGTCGCTGCCCGGACGCGAGGGCGAGCTCCGCTCAGGCATCGAGCGGGCGCTGGAGTACGCCGCGGCGCTCGACTGCGCCCAGGTGCACGTGATGGCCGGTCTCCTGCCGCCCGGAGCGACCCCGGCCCGGCGGGCCGCGCATCGCGCCACCTATCTGGCCAACCTGGCGTGGGCCGCCGAACGGGCGGCCGCCGTGGGCGTCGACCTCCTGATCGAGCCGATCAACGGACGCGACATGCCCGGCTACTTCCTGCACCGGCAGGCCGAGGCGCACGCTCTCGTACAGGAGGTGGGTGCCGCGAACCTCAAGGTGCAACTCGACCTGTACCACTGCCAGATCGTGGAGGGCGACCTCACCACGACACTGCGCCGCGACCTTCCCACCGGCCGCGTCGCCCATCTGCAGATCGCCGGTGTGCCCGACCGCCACGAGCCCGACCGGGGCGAACTCAATGTCGGCCATCTCTTCGACACCATCGACGAGTTGGGCTTCGACGGGTGGATCGGCTGCGAGTACATCCCCCGGGCCGGTACGAGCCAGGGGCTCGGCTGGCTCAAGAACCACCGTTGGTTCAAGAACGAACGAGGAGACCTCACATGAGGATCGTCATCACCGGCGGCTTCGGCTTCCTGGGACACCAGGTCGCCGACGCCCTGCTCGAGCGCCGGACCCTGTGCGGTGAGCCGATCGGCCAACTGGTGCTCGCCGACCGCTTCGTGCCCGACGATTCGCCGGTGGCGGCCGACCCGCTGGTGGACATCGTCCGGGGCGACCTGAGCGAACGCCTCGGCACGATCTTCGCGCAGCCCGTGGACGTCCTGATCCACCTGGCATCGGCGGTCTCCGCCGAGTGCGAGGCCGACTTCGACCTCGGCATGAGCGCCAATCTGGACACCACCCGCGCCCTGCTCGACGCCGCCCGCGCCCAGTCGGCCGCAGGCGGTCCTGTCCCCCGGGTGGTGTTCTCCAGCAGCGTCGCGGTCTACGGCTCCGATGCCGCGCTGCCGTTGCCGCCCGTGGTCAGCGAGTCGACGCTGCCGACGCCGCAGTCCAGTTACGGGACGCAGAAGCGCGTCTGCGAGCAGTTGGTCGCCGAGTACACCCGGCGGGGCTTCGTCGACGGGCGTGTGGCGCGCCTGATGACCGTCTCGGTGCGGCCGGGCAAGCCGAACGCGGCGGCCTCCGGCTTCCTGTCCGGCATCATCCGCGAACCCCTCGCCGGTCTGCCGGCCACCTGCCCGGTGAGCCCCGGCCTGCGGGTCGCCCTCGCCTCGCCGCGGCGCACCGTCGAGGGCATCATCCGTATCGCCGAGGCCGGGCGCGGCAGCGGCCCGGGTGAGCTGGAGGGCGCGCTTCCGGTCAACCTTCCGGCGCTGACGGTCACGGTCGCCGAGATGCTGCAGACGTTGCGCGAGGTGGCCGGTGATGCCGTCGCCGACCGGGTGACGGTCGCGCCCGACCCCGCCGTCGAGGCGATCGTCGGCTCGTGGCCGGCCTCGTTCGACAACGCGCGCGCCACGGCGCTCGGTCTGCGGCCCGACGAGAGTTTCGAGGCGGTCGTCAGGGCGTACGTCGAGGACCACCCCGGGGCCGTCGCACCCGCGGGCCTGCCCGCGACCGGGGCGGTCAGGCCCTGACGGATAGACTGACGAGCATGTTCTCCAAGGTGAGTGGCCCCATTCGGCTCGCGGACCGGGTCGCCGCGATCCTCTCGGAGGAGATCGAGTCCGGACGTCTCGCCGAGGGCGACAAGCTGCCGACCGAGGTCGAGTTGGTCAAGCAACTGGGCGTCAGCCGCACCGTGATCCGCGAGGCCGTCTCCCGGCTGCGCAACGCGGGCCTGGTCGAACCGCGCCAGGGCCGGGGCGTGTTCGTCATGCCCCGGCGCACCCGGCCCCTCGACCTGGAGGCCGAGTCATCCGGCACCAAGTCCAAGGTGCTGCAGATCGTGGAGGTCCGCCGCGCCATGGAGGGTGAGGCGGCCTCGCTCGCGGCCGTCCGGGCCACGCCGGAGGACGTCGCCCGGATGCGGCAGTCACTGGCCGCGATCGACAAGGCGGTGGCGGACGGCGGCGACGGGGTGGACGAGGACCTGGCGTTCCACCAGTCGATCGCCGAGTCGACCGGCAACGCGGTGATGGTCTCGACCGTGCGGTATCTGGGCGAGGTCATGCGCAGCGGCATCCGTGTCACTCGGGCCAACGAGGCGCGGCGCGACGACTTCATCGAGGCGGTCCGGGTGGAGCACCACGCGATCCTGGCGGCCGTCGAGTCGGGCGACGCGGAGGCGGCCCGCAGTGCCGTACGCCGTCACATGAAGCACGCGGCGTCCCGGCTGCAGGACGCGGACGAGGGCTTTTGGACGCAGACGGACGAGCTCCAGGTGGACTTGGACCGCCCCTGAAAGCCGCCCCCGTCACCCGATCGGGTGACGGGAAAGGACGATCATGGACCGCGGCTCGACGCTCAGCTTCGTCTCGGCCTTGTGCTCCGTCTCGTCCGGCGGGCCACCGGCCTCGTAGGTGTCGAGAAGGGTCGTCCAGCACGCCCCGTAGGTGACGTCGGGGAGCCGGAATTCCATCGGTTCCCAGTAGCAGTTGAACAGCACGAGGAACGAATCGTCGACGACGGTCCGCCCGGCGCGGTCCGGTTCCGCGATGGCGTCGCCGTTGAGGAAGACGGCCACCGCGTGCGCGTCGGGCCGGTCCCAGTCCTCCGTCGTCATCTCCGCGGCATCCGGGCGCAGCCAGACCAGGTCCGGCAGCGGCTGCCCCTGGTGCGTGACGGTGTCGCCGCGGAAGAAGCGGCGGCGGCGCAGGATCGGGTGTTCGGTGCGCAGCGCCACCACCCGGCGGGTGAATTCCAGGAGTTCCGCGCGTTCCTCGTCGAGGTCCCAGTCGATCCACGATGTCTCGTTGTCCTGGCAGTACGCGTTGTTGTTGCCGCGCTGGGTGCGGCCCAGTTCATCCCCGTGGCCGAGCATCGGAATGCCCTGCGAGAGCATCAGCGTGGCCAGGAAGTTGCGCTGCTGCCGGGCCCGCAGTGCGCGCACCTCGGGGTCGCGCGTGGGGCCCTCCGCGCCACAGTTCCAGGACCGGTTGTTGCTCTCGCCGTCACGGTTTCCCTCGCCGTTGGCCTCGTTGTGCTTGGTGTCGTACGAGACCAGATCGCGCAGGGTGAATCCGTCGTGGGCGGTGATGAAGTTGACGCTGGCGCGCGGGCGGCGCCGGTCACGCTGGTAGAGGTCGGCGGAGCCCGTCAGGCGTGAGGCGAACTCCGCGAGTGTCCGGTCGCCGCCACGCCAGAAGTCCCTGACACAGTCGCGGTACTTGCCGTTCCATTCGGACCACAGCGGCGGGAAGTTGCCCACCTGGTAGCCGCCGTCACCGAGGTCCCACGGCTCGGCGATCAGCTTGACGCGGCTGATCACGGGGTCCTGCTGGATGAGGTCGAAGAAGGCGGAGAGCCGGTCCACCTCGTGGAACTGTCGGGCGAGCGTTGCGGCCAGATCGAATCGGAATCCGTCCACGTGGCATTCGGTGACCCAGTAGCGCAGCGAGTCCATCAGCAGCTGAAGGACGTTGGGGTGGCGCATCAGCAGGCTGTTGCCCGTCCCCGTGGTGTCGTAGTAGCGGCTGAAGTCGTCGTCGGACAGCCGGTAGTAGGAGGCGTTGTCGATGCCTCGGAAGGAGAGGGTGGGGCCGTTCTCGTTGCCTTCGGCCGTGTGGTTGTAGACCACGTCGAGGATCACCTCGAGCCCTGCCGCGTGCAGGGCCTTCACCATGCTCTTGAACTCGTCGACCTGCTGACCGAGTGTTCCGCGGGCCGCGTACGTGTGATGCGGCGCGAAGAACCCGATCGTGTTGTAGCCCCAGTAGTTGGACAGTCCCTTGTCGAGCAGGAATCCGTCCTGGACGTACTGGTGCACCGGCATCAACTCGACCGCGGTCACCCCCAGCGAGGTCAGATGGTCGAGGACGGCCGGTGCGGCCAGGCCCGCGTAGGTGCCGCGCAGCTCTTGGGGGACGCCGGGGTGGGTGCGGCTCAGTCCGCGTACGTGTGTCTCGTAGATGACCGAGTCGGCGTAGGCGTGCGAGGGCGGTCTTTCACCCGTCCAGTCGAAGGCCGGGTCGATCACGACACCGCACAGGGCGGCGGGTCCGGCGCCGTCGCGGGACGCCCTGCCTCGGACGGGTGCGTCCGCGGACGCTCGGTCGTCGCGGAGGTCATGGACCGCCCTGGCGTAAGGATCGAGGAGGAATTTCTCCGGGTCGCAGCGATGTCCGGCCGCGGGCAGCCACGGGCCGTGCACCCGATAGCCGTAGCGCTGGCCCGGTCCGACGTCCGGCAGGTAGCCGTGCCACACCGTGCCGTCGGCCTCCGCCAGCGTCACGCTCCGCTCGGTGCCGTCCGCGTCCAGGAGGATGAGGTCGACCTGCTCGGCCACCTCGCTGAACAGGGCGAAGTTCGTTCCTTCGCCGTCGTACGTGGCGCCCAGCGGGAAAGGTCGGCCGGTCCACACGCGCACAAAGATCTCCTGTCGGTTGCCCCTGGTCCCCTGCTTCGACCATCGGGCATGCTGCGGGTGCGCGCCCTTTCGGGAGCGCACCCGCAGCAACGTCCGGTCAGGCGGGGCCGGCGACCTCGAGGGGCGTCACCACTTCCGGCGCGCCCACGCCGACCGGCTGCGAAACGGCGCGGGGCAGGGGCTTGGCCTCGATCGTGTCGGGCTCCGGCCCCTTGGGAACCAGGGGTTCGCGAAGCTCCGTACGGCTGCGCAGCGAGAACCAGACGATGTGCCGGTCATCCGCGGTGCAGCTGCCCCATCCGTCGCTGAGCGCCGCGATCTCGGCCAGCGAGTGCGACTCGACACCGTGCTCACCCATGACGGTCGGATCGCCGTGCGAGACGGCGGTGATCAGGTGCTGACCCGTCCACCACGTCTCGATCGCGGTCCGTCCGGCAGTGATGTTCCGTGTCGCGGGCTCCAGCAGGAGACCGATCCCGCGCGACACGTCAGAAACGTGCTGCTCCAGCCCCCAGTACCTCAAATGGGCGGCCAGGATGCGTCGGATCTGACCGACGCGTTCCGGCACCAGATCCACGTCGAGGTGGTAGTAGCGGGGCACTGAGTGGTGCTTCATCGTTCATGCTCCTCACCGCGGAGCCCACGCCGCGGCGCTGCGGCGCGGAGCCGGGACACGCACGGAACGTGAGCGGGGTTCGCTCGAGAGTCAGCACCAGCCTCACCCCCCTACTCCATTCGTGCAACACGAGAGTGACCGGCCGCGCACTCTGCGTTCAACAGGACGGCGAGCGCTTCACCTCGCACCATGGGGGAGGGAGTGAACCCGCCGTGACGGGGCGCTCCCCCTCCGTGAACGGTCCGCGAGCCCGCCAGGGCTCGCCGTTGCGGAGGTCCAGGAGGTCGAGTGCGATGCGGGCGGAGCGCGCCACAGAAGACGTCGGTCGGCAACTGGTGAGGTACCGCGCCTGGCAGCGCCGCTTCCTCGCCTCGCCCGGCGATCCCGCGGTGCGCGCGCAGTTCGAGCTCGCCGTGGCCGCACTGTGCGCGGTGACGAGCCGGCGCTGCGGGCGAGAGGCGGCCGAGGCCGCGGAGCGCCCGCATGACCCCGAGCCGGCCGGCCGCAGGTCCCCGCCCGGCGGCGATTGACGCGGCACGTGAGGCCGCAGGGAAACGAAGCGACGACGATCAACTCGCACGGTACGACCCGGAGGTGGACAGCATGTCGGTGGACCCCAGCCACATCCGCATCCCCATCGAGGATGTGCGGCCCTGTGTCCACGGCGGCCTGCGTCCGGCGAAGGCGGTCGTCGGCGAGGCCGTCGAGGTGACGGCCCTCGTGTTCGCCGAAGGCTCCGCCGTGCTCGGCGCGGAGGCGGTCCTGTACGCGCCCGACGGCCGTACGGTTCGGCGCGGGGCCATGCGGGAGATGGAACCGGGCACGGACCGGTGGGCCGCGGATGTCACCCCGGACGCGATCGGCCGCTGGACCTTCTCCGTCGAGGCCTGGACCGACCCGATGGCCGCCTGGCAGCGCGACGCGGTGATCAAAGTGCACGCCGACGTGGACACCGGGGTCACCCTCGAGGACGGGATCGTGCTCTTCGAACGGGCCGTCGCGCAGGCCCCCGACGACACCGTGCGCTCGACCCTGAAAACGGCGCTCGGCCTGCTGCGCGACGACACCCGCTCCCCCTTGGACCGTCTGGCGGCGGCCACCTCGCCGGAGGTGCGCGCGCTCCTGTCGGCCCATCCCTTGCGCGAACGCCGGACCGAGAGCGCCGTGTTGCCGCTGCTCGTGGAGCGGGAGCGGGCGCTGTTCGGGTCCTGGTACGAGTTCTTCCCGCGCTCGGAGGGCGCCGTCGTGCGCGAGGGACAGCCGCCGACATCAGGCACCTTCCGTACCGCGGCCGAGCGCCTGGAAGCCGTCGCCGCGATGGGCTTCGACGTCGTCTACCTGCCCCCCATCCACCCCATCGGCACCACCTACCGCAAGGGCCCCAACAACTCCCTGTCCCCCGGACCCCACGACGTCGGCGTGCCCTGGGCCATCGGCTCCCCCGAAGGCGGCCACGACGCGATCCACCCCGACCTGGGCACCCTGGAGGACTTCGACGCCTTCGTGCGCCGCGCCCGCGACCTGCACCTCGAAGTCGCCCTCGACTTCGCCCTGCAGTGCTCCCCCGACCACCCCTGGGTCGACAAACACCCCGAGTGGTTCCAGCACCGCGCCGACGGCAGCATCGCCTACGCCGAAAACCCTCCCAAGAAGTACCAGGACATCTACCCCCTGGCCTTCGACCGCGACATGCCCGGCCTGATCACCGAGACCGTACGCCTGCTGCGGTTCTGGATGGACCACGGCGTACGCATCTTCCGCGTCGACAACCCGCACACCAAGCCCGTCACCTTCTGGGAACAGGTCCTCGGCGACATCAACGCCACCGACCCCGACGTCATCTTCCTCGCCGAGGCCTTCACCCGCCCCGCCATGATGCGCACCCTGGCCGCCATCGGCTTCCAGCAGTCCTACACCTACTTCACCTGGCGCAACACGAAGCAGGAACTGACGGACTACGTAAAGGAGTTGGCCGGTGAGACGGCCGCCTACATGCGGCCGAACTTCTTCGTCAACACGCCGGACATCCTGCCCGAGTTCCTGCAGAACGGCGGCCGTCCGGCCTTCGAACTGCGCGCGGTCCTTGCCGCGACCCTCTCTCCGGCGTGGGGCCTCTACAGCGGATACGAACTCTGCGAGAACACGCCCCTGAAGTCCGGCGGCGAGGACTACCTGGACTCGGAGAAGTACCAACTGCGCCCGCGTGACTGGGAATCCGCCGAGCGCACCGGCTCCACCATCGCGCCGCTGATCGCCACGCTCAACGCGATCCGTCGACGCCATCCGGCGCTGCACCGGCTGCGCAACGTGTGCTTCCACCCCACGGACAACGACCAGGTGATCGCGTACAGCCGCCATGAGCCCGGCGACACGGTGCTGGTGGTCGTGAACCTCGACCCGCACCACACCCAGGAAGCGACCGTACGCCTCGACTGCACCCGCCTGGGCATCACGCCCGGCACCACCTTCCGGGTGCGCGACGAGCTGAGTGACGCGACCTTCACGTGGGGCGAGGCCAATTTCGTCCGCCTGACACCGGGTGTCTCCCCCGCGCACGTATGCGCGGTCGACTGAGGAAGCACGCGCCCCCAGCCGTGCGGCAACGGAGGATGCATGACCATCAACAAGCCGGTTTCCGACCTGTTCGAGGACACGCCCGCCAAGGACCGGGACCCCGAGTGGTTCAAGCGCGCGGTCTTCTACGAGGTCCTGGTCCGCTCCTTCCACGACAGTGACGGCGACGGCATCGGCGACCTCAAGGGCATCACCGCCAAGCTGGACTACCTGCAGTGGCTGGGCGTCGACTGCCTGTGGCTGCCGCCCTTCTTCACGTCACCCCTGCGCGACGGCGGTTACGACGTCGCCAACTACATCGCCGTGCTACCCGAGTTCGGGGACCTCGGGGATTTCGTCGAATTCATCGACTCCGCGCATCAGCGGGGCATGCGCGTGATCATCGACTTCGTGATGAACCACACCAGCGACCAGCACCCGTGGTTCCAGGCATCCCGCACCGACCCCGAAGGACCCTACGGCGACTACTACGTCTGGGCCGACGACGACAAACAGTACGCCGACGCCCGCATCATCTTCGTCGACACCGAAGCCTCCAACTGGACCTTCGACCCGGTGCGCAAACAGTACTTCTGGCACCGCTTCTTCTCCCACCAGCCCGACCTCAACTACGAAAACCCCGCCGTCCAGGAAGAAATCATCTCCGCCCTACGCTTCTGGCTCGACCTGGGCATCGACGGATTCCGCCTCGACGCCGTCCCCTACCTCTTCGCCGAAGAGGGCACCAACTGCGAAAACCTCCCCCG